>SEGN01000180.1 GCA_004211245.1 Variovorax sp. | reverse complement strand
GACACGAACTCCCCGTGGGAGAAGTTCAGGGTCTTGGTCGTGGTGAAGGTGATGCTGAACCCCAGGGCCACGAGCGCGTAGGCACCGCCCACGGCCAACCCGCTGATGATCGCTTGCAGAAGCGCTTCGGCCATTCTTCGTCTCCGGTCGATCCCGTGGCGTGCGCCCCGGGATTCTTTCGATGTTTACTGCTTGTAGTCGGCTGCGGAGAGCGAGCTGATCATGGAATCGCTGAAGGGCATCAGCTTGCCGTCTTTCCAGCGGATCCAGACCAGGTCCTTCGCGGTGAGCGCTTCGTGGTTGGTCTTGCTGAAAGGCTTGTTGTAGCTTTTCAGGACCCCTTGCACCGGCGTCTTCAGGTCTTCGAGGGCGAGGCGAACAGCCGAACCGTCCGTCGTGTTGGCCTGCTTGACCGCTTCGGCATAGAGCATCACCGAGTCGTAGCCATGCAGTGCGAAGGAGAACGAGCCGGGCGCCTTGAGCTTGGTTCCGATGCGGTCGAACAGCTTCTGCTGCGCAGGCGTGCGCGTCTCACTCACCGTCCTCATGAACAGCGGCTTCTCGGCCAGCGTCTTGCCGGCGGCGTCGTAGAACGTGATGTTGTCGGCCGCCCAGGACGTGAGCACCAGGGGGAAGTAGTTGATCTTCTCCATGCTGCGCACCAGCTGCGCGATCGGCGTGCCCTGCGCCCACACCACCACGGTGTCGACATTGGCGGACTTCATCTTGCTCAGCTGCGAGGTCATGTCGGTGTCGCCCACGCCGAAACGCTCGGTCGCCGCGATCTTGATGTCCTGCAGCTTGGCGATCTCCTCCATGTCCTTGAGACCGCCCTGGCCGTAGCCCGTGGTTTCGGCCATCAGACCGACGACCTTCGACTGCGCGGCGTTCTTCTTGACGTAGGCCATCAACGCGGCCACCTGTTCGCGGTCCACCATCGAGACGCGGAACATGTAGTTGTCCGCACCGGGTGACATCGGCTTGGTGATGTCGGTGCCCGATCCGACGTTGCCCAGAACCGGGATCTTTTTCTGGTTGGCGATGTGCTTCCACGCCATCGCATTGCCCGAATTGGTGGGGCCGAAGACGGCCGTGACCTTTTCGTTGTCGATCAGGTCGCTCATGTTCTGGATCGACTTCGGCGGCGCGGAGGTGTCGTCGCGCGTCACCAGCGCCATCTTGCGGCCGAGCACGCCGCCGGCGGCATTGATGTCGGCGATCGCGGCTTCCATGCCGAGCACCGCCGCCTGTCCGCTTTGAGCGGACGGGGAGGCGGAGAGGTCGCCGTTGTAGCCGATCTTGATGTCCTGGGCGGATGCGCCGACCGTTGCAGCAGCGAACGCAGCCGCGGTCAAAATTCCGAAGCACAGGCGTTTCAGTTTCATGTTGTCTCCTAGTGGGTTGGCAGGGTCGAGATGCAGGTTGCCGCTCTGCGGCGGAAAGGGAAAGGGATCAGACGGCGAGGAAGCCGCCGTCGACCGCCAGCGTGATGCCGGTGATGTAGCGCGACATGTCGGAGGCCAGGAAGATGACCGGCCCGACCAGGTCTTCGGTCTGGCCGACACGGCCCATCGGAATGCGCGTCATGAACGATTCCAGACGGCTGGGGTCCTGACGCGTGGCCGCCGTCATCGGTGTCTCGATGACGCCGGGCGCGAGTGCGTTCACGCGCACGCCGGCGGGCGCCAGCTCTTGCGCGATCGATTGCGTGAACATCTTGATGGCGCCCTTGGAGGGCGAGTAGCCGAGGCTCGCCGCCTGGCCGGCATAGGCAGCGATCGAGGCGATGTTGATGATCGAGCCCTTCGTTGCCTTGAGCGCCGCCAGCCAGGCCAGCGTGACGTTGAAAGTGCCGTGCACATTCACGTCGATGGTCTTCTTCCAGTTGGCCTCGGCATTCGGGCTCGACATGTTGTCGCGGATGATGATCCCCGCGTTGTTCACCAGCAGATCGACCTGGCCCACCTCTTCCTCGACGCGCTGGGCCAGCGCGCGACAGGCCTCGGGCGAGGTGACGTCGAGCACGAACGACCAGGCTTCTCCGCCCTGTTCCCGCACGGCCTGGGCTGTCTCCTTGACGGTCGATTCGTTCATGTCGGTCACGACCACGCGGGCGCCGGCCTGCGACAGGCCGAGCGCGAGTGCTCTGCCATTGCCCTGCCCCGCGCCGGTGATCAATGCCAGCCTGCCCTGCAACAGCCTGGGGGCGACGGTCTCCGGATACATCATCTTGGTGTCCTTCTGTTCGCGTTCGATCAGGCCGACCGGCTGACGGCCACCGGCTCGCGGCGCTCGACCTTGAGCGACACCTCTGCCGCGACGTCGACCTGGGCCAACTGCATGGCGGCGACGTAGCCGAAGGTCAGTGCCGGGCCGAGCGTGATGCCGGCACCCGGATAGTTGCCGCCCATGACGCTGGCTGCGTCGTTGCCCACGGCATGGAGCCCCTTGATGGGCCGGCCGGTCGAATCGAGGACCCGGGTCTTCTCATCGGTCACCAGTCCGGCGAAGGTGCCGATGTCGCCCACCACCAGCTTGATCGCGTAATAGGGTCCGCTCTCCAGCGGCGCGACGCAAGGGTTGGGCGTCACGAGCGCATCGCCCTGGTAGCGGTTGTAGGCCTTGCTGCCCTTGCCGAATGCCGGATCCTGTCCGGTCTTTGCGGCGGCGTTGAATTCGGCCACGGTCGCTTCGAGCGTTGCCGGGTCGATGCCGATCTCGCGGGCCAGCTCGCCGACGGTCGCTCCGCGCTTGAGGTAGCCGCTGCGCAGGTGGCGCCCGATGGGCAGCGGCGCGGGCGCCACGCAGCCCAGGCCATAGTTGCGCAACACCTTGTGGTCGCACAGCAGCCATGCCGAGACTTCGGGCTCCCCTTCGCAGGCCTTGACCATCGCCTGGACGAAGTCATGGTACGAATTGCCTTCGTTGGTGAACCGCTTGCCCTTGGCCGTCACGGAGATCACACCCGGCTTCGCACGGTCGATGAAATGGGGCATCACACCCTTGGACCCGTCCTTGCGGGTCGTGACCGATGTGGGAACCCAGGCAGCGGCGTGGGGAATGGTCGGGTCGACGCGGCCGCCGACGGATTCCGCGAGGCGCAGGCCGTCGCCGGTGTTCGACTCGGGAGACGGCGAATAGTGTTCCTTGCCCGTCGGCGCATGCGGGAAGAGCTGCTTCCTGCGCTCGATGTCGTGAGGGAACCCGCCGCAAGCCAGGACGACGCCGCGCTTGGCAAGGACGCGAATCGTCTTGCCTTCGCGCTGCACGACGGCACCTGCGACACCATCGAACTCCACGATCAGATTCTTGACGGGCGATGACAGCCACACCGGGATGTCCAGGTCCATGCCGGCCTTCGCCAGCCGGCCGGCCAGCGCGTTGCCATTCGTCAGCATCATGCCGCGCCCGTTGCCCAGCACGTCGAAGAAGTGTTTGGTCAGCCGCTTGGCGACGTACACGAAGGATGTCGGCGACTTGAAGGCGCGCATGAAGTGCTTGATCTCGGGCCCCGACCCCAACATCATCCCGAAGACCGTGAGTTCGGGAAGCGGCGGTGCGAGCTGCTTGATGCGCTTGCCAAGCTCATGCCCGTTGAACGGGCGGGTGACCATCGAACGGCCGCCAGGTTGTCCGCCGGTCGCCTCGGCGTGGTAGTCGGGGAACACGGCGGGCATGTCGAACTGCACGCAGGTGTTGCGGGTGAAGAAGTCGATCGCCTTCGGGCCGTATTCGAGGAAGGCGTCCACGCGCTTCTCGTCGAAGTGCGTGGTGGTCTCATGCCTGAGATAGGCCTTGGCCGCGCCATCGGGCTCCACGATGCCCTGCTCCGTTGCAAGACGGGTTCCAGGGATCCAGAGCCAGCCGCCCGAGCGTGCCGTGGTGCCGCCGTAGCGCGCTTCCTTTTCCACCACGAGAACCTTCAGCCCTTGCGATGCCGCAGTGACGGCGGTCGCCATGCCGGACGCGCCGGTGCCGACAACCAGAACGTCTACGGTGATGTCTTCCTGAGCCATGTCGTCTCCAAATTCGAGTGCTGGTGCGAATTGTAGAAACCATCTGATTATTGTCAATGCATTCGACAGTATCAAAGCGTATGATTAACACGAATTGATCCGCAATGATCATGGAAAACCCCAATGGATACACTGCAGCTTTCTCGTAGCGCGCCCCCCACCATGGAAAAGAGTCGTCGCGGCATTCAATCGATCGAGCTTGGCAGCGGGCTCCTGGTGCAGCTGGCGCGACACGTGCGGCCGCTCGCCCTCAAGGATCTGGCGAAGGCGGCGGGAATGACCGCGGGCAAGGCCCACCCTTACATGGTGAGCTTCCTCAAGGTGGGATTCGTGACCCAGACCTCGGCGGGGCACTACGAACTCGGCCCCCTGGCACTTCAGCTGGGGTTGACGCGGTTGCGGCGCATGGACCCGGTGAAAGAGGCTTCACAGCTCATCGAGAACCTCGCCTCCGAAACCGGCCAGAGCGTTGCCGTGGCGGTGTGGGGCAACCTCGGGCCGACCATCGTCCGGCTGGAAGAGCCGATCGAACCGCTGCACGTCAACCTGCGCACCGGTACCGTCATGTCGCTGGCCAACACCGCGACCGGGCGCCTGTTCGCGGCCTACATGCCGCCGAAAACGGTCGAGCGCCTGCTCTCCGACGAACTCGCCCGGCTCAGCTACGGCACGGCCGCGGAAGCGGTTCCTCCGCACGAGCCGTTCGAGGAAGCCATTGCGGAGACGCGCAAGCACGGCATCTCCCGCGCGCTGGGCCAGCCCATCCCGGGCATCGACGCACTGTGCGCGCCCGTGTTCGATGCCGAGGGCCATATCGTGCTGGGGATCCTGGTGATGGGCCCGGCGGCCAAGTTCGACAGCCGCTGGGACGGCGCAATCGCCAGCGCCTTGCGCCAGTGCGCACTGGAGATCTCGCACCGGATCGGCCGCGACGAAAACGCCGCCAAGTGATCCTGGTGGCGGCCATGCTCCTCGGCTGATCAGTCCCTCAGCATTCCAGCAAGCCGCGCCGTGATGAGCTGGTCGGCCTGCGCCATGATCCGGTCGATCAGTTCCTTGACCGTGGGCACATCGTTGATCAGCCCCGCCACCATGCCGCAACTCCAGGCGCCGGCTTCCATGTCGCCCTCGGTCATCACCTTCGGGTAGATGCCCGCGACCTGGTCGAGGATGTCCTCGATCTTCAGCGCATCGCCCTTCTCGCGCTCGATCTCGATCAGGCGCTCCACTCCGCTGTTGTTGATCACGCGCTCGGTGTTGCGCAGCGACCGCATGATGAGCCGGGTGTCGAGTTCCGACGCGGCGACGATCGCGTTCTTCACGTTGACGTGCACGGGCGCCTCCTTGGTCGCGATGAAGCGCGTGCCCATGTTCATGCCTTCGGCGCCGAGCGCCAGCGCCGCCACCAGGCTGCGGCCGTCGGCCATGCCGCCGGAGGCGACGAACGGAATCTTCAGTTCCTCGGCCGCGCGCGGCAGCAGGATCATGTTGGGCACGTCGTCCTCGCCCGGGTGGCCGCCGCATTCGAAGCCGTCCACGCTCACGGCGTCGCAGCCGATGCGCTCGGCCTTGAGCGCATGGCGCACCGAGGTGCACTTGTGGATCACTTTGATGCCGGCCGCCTTCAGCGCGGGCATGTAGGCCTCCGGGCTGCGCCCGGCCGTCTCGACCGCCTTCACGCCGCCTTCGACGATGGCCGCGATGTACTCGGGGTACGGCGGTGCGGTGAAGGCCGGCAGAAATGTCAGGTTCACGCCGAAGGGTTTGTCGGTCATCTCGCGGCAGCGGGCGATCTCCTTGGCCAGCAGTTCGGGCGTCTTCTGCGTCAGCCCCGTGATGAGCCCGAGACCGCCGGCGTTGGCGACGGCCGCCGCCAGTTCGGCGAACCCGACGTAGTGCATGCCGCCCTGGATGATGGGGTGCTGGATGCCAAAGAGTTCTGTGATGCGGGTCTTCAAGATGTGCCTCCGGATGGGTTTTGA
>SEGN01000638.1 GCA_004211245.1 Variovorax sp. | reverse complement strand
ACCAGCGGCTTCGACGCGCTCAAGACCACGGTGCGCGAGTGCACGCCCGACAAGGTGGCGCAGGTCTGCGGCATCGACAAGGACGCCCTGTTCCAGGCGGCCCGACTGTTCGCGACGTCCGCCGCCACGCTGAGCCTGTACTGCCAGGGGCTGAACCAGTCGTCGTCCGGCACCGCCAAGAATGCGGCGCTGATCAACCTGCACCTGGCCACCGCGCAGATCGGCAAGCCGGGCGCCGGGCCCTTCTCGCTGACCGGCCAGCCCAATGCGATGGGCGGGCGCGAGGTCGGGGGTCTGGCCAACCTGCTGAGCGCGCACCGTGACCTGGCCGACCCGGAGCATCGTGCCGAAGTCGCCGCGCTCTGGGGCGTGGACGAAGTGCCTTCGCACCCCGGCAAGACCGCCGTCGAAATGTTCGAGGCCGCGGCCGACGGCCGGATCAAGGCGCTGTGGATCTCGTGCACCAACCCGGCCCAGTCGATGCCCGACCAGGCGGCCGTGCGCCGCGCCCTGGCGCGCTGCGAGTTCGTGGTCGTGCAGGAGGCTTTCTCCACCACCGCCACCTGCGCCTATGCCGACCTGCTGCTGCCCGCCACCACCTGGGGCGAGAAGACCGGCACCGTGACCAACAGCGAGCGCCGCATCTCGCGCGTGCGGCCTGCCGTGACTCCGCCCGGCGAAGCGCGCCACGACTGGTCCGCCGCAGTGGACTTCGCGCAACGGCTCGAAGCGCGGCTGCCGAGGCGTGCCGGCGTCACGCTGTTCCCCTACGCGCTCGACGCCGAGGCCGGCGCCGAAGCGATCTGGAACGAGCACCGCGAATCCACTCGCGGGCGCGACCTCGACATCACCGGCCTCAGCTGGGCGATGCTCGACGCGAAAGGCCCGCAGCAATGGCCGCTGCCCGAAGGGCAGACGACCGGGCGCGTCCGCCTCTACGAAGACGGCGTGTTCCCCACCGCCGACGGCCGGGCCCGCTTCGTCGACACGCCCTACAAGCCCGTGGCCGAGCAGCGCGAGGCGCGCTACCCGTTCTCGCTCAACACCGGCCGCCTGCGCGACCAGTGGCACGGCATGAGCCGCACCGGCACCTTGGGACGCCTGTTCGGCCACGTGGCCGAGCCGGTGGTGCAGATGAACCCGCAGGACATGGCGCGCCGCCAGCTCAAGGACGGCGAGCTGGTGCACGTCACCTCGAAGCGGGGCGCCATCGTGCTGCCGGCGCAGGGCAGCAGCGAGAT
>SEGN01000637.1 GCA_004211245.1 Variovorax sp. | reverse complement strand
GGTAGCAACTATCGCTACAGGTCGATCATCGCCCACCGGCGACCGGGTGGGGCCACCGACATCGCGACCGGGTCCGGGTGGTCGGCCAGGTCGGGATCGGGGGTGTCGGCGACCAGCATTTTGCAGCCCGAGTCCGCCCAGGCGTCCTCGAACTGGTCAATGGGCACCTCGAGCTGGTTGCCGTTCGGGGCGCCGGGGTCGGAGAGGATCACCACCCCGCGGGTTTCATCGATGCCGGCGACGACCAGGAAGTGGTCGGCCGTCTCGTCTTCCCCGGCTTCCTGGTCCGGGTTCCAGATCTCCCCGGAGTCGACCATCGCGATCACCCCGTAGCCGTCCTCGAGCTTGGTTTTCAGGTCCTCGATCGAACTGTCCTGCACGGTGCAGGGCACCCCTTGGTCTTCGAGGAGGATCTCGAGGTTCGGTAATGTCATGCCCTGCGTGGGGTCGCCGTCCTGCATGAGTCCGAGTTCGAGGGCCCGGTCGACGAGTTGTTGGGGGTCGTCGATGACGACGCCGGTGTACTGGGCGATCACCTGCGCGGCGCTCGATGGCCCGCAGTAGCCGTCGACCTGCTGGAAGAACCAGTTCACCGACCATTCCACCGGGTCCCCGTACACCCCGTCCCCGCCACCGTCGACCGCGGACTCCCGTGCGGTGTCCAGGTCGGCGCTCGGCGCCGGGTCGGCAGCCTCCGGTTCGACCTCGCCCCGTGGCGGCGGGAGTGTTGGGGACTCGTCGAGCTCCGGGTCGAGTGCGCTCAGGTCGATGACGGACAGGTCCACCGTTCCCGTCCCGTCGACGATCATCGCGAACGGGTCGTCGTCGACCGGTGCGGGGATCGCGTCGAGGCTCTCGTCGACGGGGACCGGTTCGCCGAGGTAGGTGTCGTCGTCGAGTGGGGTGGCGGACCAGGCTGCTGCGTCCAGATCCGCGGCGATGTCATCCATTCGGTGCTCTCCCGGTGTGAGGTTCGGCCGCAACATAAGTCGGGGGGTGCGGGGTGCACTCCCCCACCGGCCGTTCGAGGGTGGCGGGCGCCGCCCGGCGCGGCGCCCAGGGGTGGGGGTCAGGCCAGGTCGGTGACCGTCTGGTCGGCCGGCGTCTCGGCCGGGTACGTTCCGGCCTGCTCGTGGTAGTGGTCCTCGGCGGGGATGAGGGCTTCGAACTGCTCGATCGACCCGAGGTGCCCGTCGGTGGCGGTGTCGAAGGACTCCTGGGTGCCGTCGTTGTCGGTGTCG
>SEGN01000636.1 GCA_004211245.1 Variovorax sp. | reverse complement strand
TGACGACCGCAGCGCGCGGCACCGTGTCCCGTGCGGCCGGCCGCACCTTGGCCAGCGGTGTCGGCCGTGCGGCGGCTGCGGCCACAGCCGCAGGGGCCGCCGCGGGTGCAGCGACCAGCGGCGCAGCGCCCACCGGTGCGACCACCGCCGCTTGGGCAGCCGCAGGCGGGGCCGAAGGTGGCAAAGCGACGAGTGCGGCCTCGACCACCGCGGGTGTGTTCACTGCGGCCGGAATGGCGCTCGTGCTCGCGGTGTAGAGATACCAGCCACCCGCGCCCGCAATCAACCAGCCGCCGGCGCCCACCATCAGGACGATGGCGAAGGCTGCGACGCTGAGCCAGAGCCCTTTGCGCGGCTCGGCGGCGCCTTTTCGCCGGGGCCCGGTGGCTGCAGGCGCGGGCGAGGGCGCGGAAGGCGGTGTGGCCGAGCCGAATTCCGCCAACGCGGTCGGCATGCCCATCAGCGTCGTGGAGTCGCTCGAAGCCCGGCGCGACACCACTTGCGTCGGTTCGAAGTCGGGTTGCAGCGCACCGATGCATTCGATGCAGAATTTCGCGACGGCGCGGTTCTCCGTGCCGCAGGCCGGGCAGACGAGCGCCATCAGTGCGCCGCCGCGCGACCGCCCGGATCGCCGTCGTGGTGATGGGCCAGCGTGATGCCTTCCTGCGCGGCGATGAGGTTGCGCTGCGACGACAGCACCAGCACGGCCTGGTGTGCGGTGCGGCTGGCCGCCTTGGTGTGGCCGATCAGTGCCTGCCATTCCTGCACCAACGCTTCGGGCGACCGTGCCGGCGAATCGCCCAGCAGCATTTGCGCGACGTCGACCAGTGCGGCAGCCGAGGTGAGGCACATGGTGATGGCCTCTCGCGCCGGCGTCGCTGCGGCGTCGACACTTGGCAACGGCGCGTGGGCATGCGCCATGACCTGCTCGATGGCGATCAGGGCGCGTTCCAGCATGGCGCGTTCGGAGACGGTGTTCATGGAAACGATCGTGCCACGGGCCGAAAAAAAGCCGCGTGCAGTAAGACACATTTAGAAACATTAGTTCGCTAAATGTGTCTGTGCCATGGCCGTCTTATAGTGGCCGGTCCTTGAAATACCGCCCTCACTCCCCCTGCAGCCCATGAAAACCAAAGCCGCCGTCGCCTGGAAATCCGCCGCCCCGCTCAGCATCGAAACCGTCGACCTCGAAGGACCCCGATTCGGCGAGGTGCTGGTCGAGATCAAGGCCACCGGGATCTG
>SEGN01000179.1 GCA_004211245.1 Variovorax sp. | reverse complement strand
CGGGCCGGCGCACCACGAAGGCCACCGGCGTCTCGCCCCACTGCGCGGAGGGCACCCCGACCACGGCCACGTCGGCCACCGCCGCGTGGGCGCGCAGCACGGCCTCGAGATCGCTCGGATAGATGTTGAAGCCACCACTGATCACCATGTCCTTCTTGCGGTCGAACAGGATGAGGAAGCCGTCTTCATCGAAGCGCCCGATGTCGCCGGTGCGGATGAAGCGCTTGCCATCGGGCGCGAACCACTCGGCCTCGCGGGTCTTCTCCGACTGGCGGTGGTAACCCACCATCATGCCGGCCGAACTGCCGACCACCTCACCGTCGGCGCCCGGCGCGACTTCGCGGCCGCCCTCGTCGATCAGGCGGATGTCGCTGCCTTCGGCCGGGCGGCCCACCGTGTGCAGCTTGTCCGGATGGAGGTGCGCCTCCAGGATGCAGGTGCCGCCCCCTTCGGTCATGCCGTAGAACTCGATCAGCCCGCCGGGCCAGCGCGCCAGCACGTCGGCCTTGAGCGCGGCACTGAACGGCGCGCTGGTACTGAACTTGTAGCGGAAGCTCGACAGATCGTGCGCATCGAACGACGGATGCGCCATCAGGCGTTGGTACTGCACCGGTACCAGCATGGTGTGGGTGGCGCGGCAATGCTGCGCCAGCGCCAGGTAACCCGCGGCGTCGAACTTCGGCATCAGTGCCACGCAGCCGCCGAACGCGAGGGTCGGGAAGAACACCACCAGCGTGGTGTTGGAGTAGAGCGGCGTCGACAGCAGCGTGACTGTGCCGGGTCCGTAGCCATAACGGGCGCCACGCTTCACGTGCGCCCAGCGCATGCCGTGGCCCTGGACGATGCCCTTGGGCGCGCCCGTGGTGCCGGAGGAATAGATGATGTTGAAGGGCGAGGCGGGCCCCAGCGCAACAGGCGCGGGGCGCGTTCCGGGCGGCGCCAGCCAGGCCTCGAAGCCGGCTTCGGCCAGCGTGGTGTCCGTGAAAACAAGGCGCGCGTCGGCGTCCTCGATCATCCGGGCCAGGCTCGCGGGCGTGGCGCCGGGCGCGAGCGGCGCGGCCGCGACGCCGGCGCGCAACGCGCCCAGAAAGACCGCGGCGTAGCGCACCGACGGCATTGCGCACAACGCGATCGCATCGCCGGCGCGAAGGCCGTCGCGCTGCAGGGCCGCCGCGACGCGGTCCATCACGGCGTTCAACTCCGCGTAAGTGAGCGTGGACTCGCTGTCGCGCAACGCCAGAGCGTGCGGGCGCGCCTGCGCATGGAGACCGATCAGATCGGCGATCAGGCCGAAGTCCCGCGCCATCGCCTGCTGGAAAATGTCAGGTTCGCTCACGGGGTGGGAAGGATGTCAACGCAATGTCTCGCGACTGCGTTGCAGGTAGCCGCAGGCCTTCGGACCGGCGACAAGATCAGGAGCCAAGACATGACCCCCACCCACAAACCCGCTGTTCGCGCAGACGACAAGCGATCCGGCCCGCCGACGCGCCGGCGCCCGGTTCGGCAGTCGCCTTCGGCCTGAGTTCACACGCCGGCGGCGTGAGCCTGCTGGTCGGCGTGGTAGCTCGAGCGCACCATGGCGCCGACGGCGGCATGGCTGAAACCCATCTTGTAGGCTTCTTCCTCGAACATCCTGAAGGTGTCGGGGTGCACGTAGCGACGCACCGGCAGGTGGCTGTTGCTCGGTGACAGGTACTGGCCGATGGTCAGCATGTCGATGTCATGCGAACGCATGTCGCGCATGACCTGCAGGATCTCTTCGTCCGTCTCGCCCAGGCCGACCATGATGCCGCTCTTGGTCGGCACGTCCGGGTGCAGCGCCTTGAACTTCTTCAACAGATTCAGGCTGAACTGGTAGTCGCTGCCGGGGCGCGCTTCCTTGTAGAGGCGCGGCGCGGTCTCCAGGTTGTGGTTCATCACGTCCGGCGGCGCGGCTTTCAGAATCTCCAGCGCGCGGTCGTCGCGGCCGCGGAAGTCCGGCACCAGGATCTCGATCTGCGTCAGCGGTGACAGCTCGCGGATGTTCCGGATGCAGTCGACGAAGTGCTGGCTGCCACCGTCGCGCAGGTCGTCGCGGTCGACGCTGGTGATCACCACGTACTTGAGCTTCAGCTTCGCGATCGTCCTGGCGAGATTGAGCGGCTCGTCCCGGTCGAGCGGGTCGGGCCGGCCGTGGCCCACGTCGCAGAACGGGCAGCGCCGCGTGCACTTGTCGCCCATGATCATGAACGTCGCCGTGCCGTTGCCGAAGCACTCGCCGATGTTCGGGCAGGAGGCTTCCTCGCACACCGTGTGGAGGTTGCTCTCGCGCAGGATCTGCTTGATCTCGTAGAAGCGGGTGGTCGGCGAACCGGCCTTGACGCGGATCCATTCCGGCTTCTTCAGCACTTCGCCGCCCTGCACCACCTTGACCGGGATGCGCGACAGCTTGGCGCCGGCCTTCTGCTTGGCGAGCGGGTTGTAGTTTTCTGCGCTTTGTGCGTCGCGAACGACTTCGGAGGTGCTCATGGCGTGATCAAGGGGCCAGGTGGGCGGACAGTTTCCGGCCCAGTACCCCGGCCGCTTCGTCCCAGGTGGTTTGGACGCCGATTGTAGAAAGGTCGACCGTTTTCAGCCCGGCGTAGCCGCAGGGGTTGATCCGCGAGAAGGGTTCCAGGTCCATCGCCACGTTGAGCGACACGCCGTGGTAGGTGCAATGCCGGCTCACCTTGATCCCGAGCGCGGCGATCTTGCCGAGCCCGCGGAACGGGTCGGACGCGGGCATGGGACCGGCCAGCGCTGCGTGCGAGAACGGATCGTCCAGCCGCACATAGATGCCCGGCGCGCCCGCCACGCGGTGGCCGGTGACGCCGAAATGCGCGAGGCTGCGGATCACCGCCTCCTCGATGCGATAGACGTATTCCTTGACATAGTAGCCGGCGCGCCGCAGATCGATCAACGGATAGCCGACCACCTGCCCCGGCCCGTGGAAAGTGACCTGTCCGCCGCGATCGGTCTGTACCACCGGGATGTCGCCGGGGCTCAAAACATGGTCGGCCCTGCCCGCGACGCCCTGCGTGTAGACCGGCGGATGCTCGCAGAGCCAGATCCGGTCGGGGGTGTCGGGCCCGCGTTCGAGCGTGATGCGGCGCATCGCCGCCCAGGTCGGCGCGTAGTCGACGCGTCCCAGCCGCTCCGGCGCGAGCGGCACGGCAATGGCGTTCAGATCACCCACTTGGCCATCGGATGGCTGGTGAGCGCGCGATAGATGTCGTCCAACTGCTCGCGACTCGTCGCCGTGACGGTCAGGGTCACGCTGAGGTAGTTGCCGGCCTTGCTGTTGCGCAACTCCACCGTGCGGGCGTCGAAGCTCGGGTCGAAGCGCTCGACGATCTGCGTCATCGCGTGCACGAAGCCGTCCACGTTCGCGCCGGCGACCTTGATCGGGAAGGCGGAGGGGTATTCGATCAGCGACTCCTGGCGCGTCACGGTCTTGATGTCGGTGGGGATCTGGGTCATGGGGTGGCTCCGTTCTGCTGCTTGGCCTGCTGGTAGGCGGCGTACAAGCGGTCATAAATGGGGCCGGGGTGCCCGTTTCCAACCGGGTTGCCATCGAGCGCCGTCACGGGCAGCACCTCCTTGCTGGCGGACGACAGCATGAGTTCGTCGGCGGCAAAAACCTCGTCGCGCGAGATGCGGCGCAGTTCGTACGGGATGCCCGTGTCCCGGCACAGGCGTTCGAGCAGCCCGTAGCGGATGCCCTTGAGCACCGATTCGTCGGGCACCGGCCCGGCGAGGCGCCCGTCTTTCACCACCCAGACGTTGCTCGACGACGCTTCACTGAGCGAATCTCCGCGGAACATGATGGTCTCGGCTGCGCCGGCTTCCACGCTGATCTGCCGTGCCAGCACCGCACCCAGCAGGCTGGTGCTCTTGATGTGCGCCTTCTGCCAACGGAAATCCTCGTGTGTCACGCACGCCACGCCCTTCGCGCGCACCGCATCGGCCACCGGCTTCATCGGGTTGACCATCGCGAACACCGTGGGCGTCACGCCCTGCGTCATCACATGGTCGCGCGGCGCGACGCCGCGTGTGACCTGGAAATACACCGCAGCCGAGGGCAACATCGCCTGATCGACCAGACGCTGCGCGATGGCCCGCCATTCGGAGGGCGTGTGCGGATTCGCGATCTGCAACTCGGCGAGCGAGCGGCCGAGCCGCGCGATGTGCTCGTCCGCGCAGAACAGGCGGCCGCCGTAGGCCGGCACCACGTCGTAGACGCCGTCCCCGAAGATGAAGCCGCGATCGAGCACGCTCACCTTCGCATCGCGCAGGGGCGTGAACACGCCGTCGAGGTAGCAGAGGGCGTCAGGGAGGGCGGCGACAGGAGGATGCATGAAGGAATTATGGGCGGCGCGCGGTCGTCTTTGCCATCGCACGGCAACGCCCGTCAAGCACATTCATTCCACACCTTGCCGCCCGGAAAAGGCCGGAGGCCATGGGTTTTTACTTATAATCAATGGCTTTGTAGAAATTCTGCTTCGTCATCCGGGCGCCATTCCAAATGAGAAAAACAGCCCACGAGACGGAGCGCGAAGATCCTGATGCGGATTTCAAGCCGCTGACCGCCGACCAGGCGCGCCAGCTGCGCGAAAGAAGCCCTTCGATCTCTCCCTGGTGGGTGATCGGGGGTCAGGTTCTTGCAGGCCTGGTGGTGGCGTTGGCCGCCTGGGGCCTGACGGGGAGGCAAAATCTGGGTTGGTCGGCCGGTTATGGCGCGTTGTCGGTGGTGGTTCCTGCTGCCGTCTTCGCGCGCGGGCTGACAGGTCGTTTGTCTTCCCTGAATCCAGCCACGGCGATGGTCGGATTCTTTGTTTGGGAAATGGTCAAGATGGCCTTGACGCTGGCAATGTTGCTGGCGGCGCCAAGGTTGATAACGGCGCTGAGCTGGCCGGCGATGCTGGTGGGTTTGGCGGTGGCAATGCAGGCGTATTGGGTGGCGTTGATGTTCGCGCCCAAACGCAAGCGGTAACTGAGAGACGAGTAACAACAGATGGCTGCTGAAAACGCTGCGGAACACGGTCAGACCTCGGGTGAATACATCATTCACCACCTGACGCACCTGCAAAACGCCAAGCCCAAGGCGGTGGTCGACTTCTCGGTTTTCAGTTTCGATTCGATGTTCTTTTCGATCGTGCTCGGCGTGATCGGCTGCTGGTTGCTCTGGCTGGCGGCGCGCAAGGCGACCTCCGGCGTGCCGGGGCGTTTCCAGGCGGCAGTCGAATTGCTGGTCGAAATGGTCGATCAGCAGGCCAAGGGCATCGTGCACAACAAGGAAAGCCGCAAGTTCGTCGCGCCGCTCGCACTGACGATCTTCGTCTGGATCTTCCTGCTCAATGCGATGGACTTGCTGCCGGTCGACCTGCTGCCGTTCCTCTGGGAGAAGATCTATGGCGCGTTCGGCGGCGATCCGCACCACGCGTACCTGCGCGTCGTGCCCACGGCCGACCTGTCGGTCACCATGGGCCTGTCGGTCGCGGTGCTGCTGATCTGCCTCTACTACAACGTCAAGATCAAGGGCCTCGGCGGCTGGATCCATGAGCTGTTCACGGCGCCATTCGGCAACCATTGGGCGCTCTACCCCTTCAATTTTGCGATGCAGATGATCGAGTTCGTCGCCAAGACGGTCTCGCACGGCATGCGGTTGTTCGGCAACATGTACGCTGGTGAGCTGATCTTCCTGCTGATCGCCCTGATGGGCGGCGCATTCACGCTGTCGGCCACGGGCATCGGCCTGGCGATCGGCCACATCATCGCGGGCACCGTCTGGTCGATCTTCCACATCCTGATCATCACGCTGCAGGCGTTCGTGTTCATGATGCTGGCGCTGGTCTACATCGGCCAGGCTCACGATCACCACTGATCCGTTTCGTTTTCCGTTTTTCTTTTTCTCGTCAACCAAAGTCCCTTAGGAGTCATCATGGAAGTTATCAGCTTTGTTGCACTGGCCGCCGGCCTCATCATCGGTCTCGGCGCGTTCGGCGCTTGCGTCGGCATCG
>SEGN01000178.1 GCA_004211245.1 Variovorax sp. | reverse complement strand
GGCCGGGGGCTCGAGCTTGATGCAGGTGGCGCCCATCTGCCGACAGCGCATCAGCGCGGCGGGGCCGGGCAGGTTGAGCGCAAGGCTCAGAACGCGCACGCCACTCAGGGCCGCGCAAGAGATGAAAGGGGAAGCAGCGGAAGCCGGCATCGGTCGTGTGTCCAACGGTGGAGTGCCATGCGAACGATGGCGGTCGGTCATTGTGACCCCGGCCGGCTCAGTGTGCGCCGTGCTTGCGGCAGCCTTGCCGGACGGGCCGCGAGCAGCTGGCGCACGAGCAGGCTCGCTCCCGCCAGGCCCGCCGCGAGCATCGCCGCCAGCAAGACGCCGGCCAGCACGTCGAAGGGAAAGTGGACGCCGAGGTAGATGCGGGCCCAGCCGGTCAGCAGGGCCAGGCCGGCCAGCGCCACGCCGGTGGGGCGCAGCCGGCGACGCCAGAGGAAGCACAGCGCGACCGTGAACATCACGGTGGCATGTGTGCTCGGCATCGCTGCGCGACTGCCGTGGCCGAGCCAGTCGGGGCTCAGGCCCACCATGAACGGGCGCGGCAGGTTCCACGCGGCGGCAAGTGCATGCGCCAGCATGCCGGAGGCCGCGGCCAGCAGGCACACGGCGACGAAGTAGACGCGCTCTGCTGGCTGGCGCCAGGCGGCCCAGGCCATCAGTGCCACGCTGAGCCAGGACGCACCCAACGCGATGCGCACGGCCAGCCAGAACAGGAGCCCGTGTTGGGTCGAGCCGTCGGCAATCCAGTGGAACCACAGCAGGTTCAGCGCGTCCATGGCGCAGCCCCTGCGAAGATCATTTCATTCATCCAGAGCGTCAAAGCGTGGCCGAAGTCATGCGCGCAGCCTACGGCGCGCATTTGACGCGCAGATGAATGTGCGGTTCAGGAACCGCTCAGGTCTCGTGTGCCGGGGCCTTCAGGCCAGGTGCCCGCTGGCCAGCGCCGCCGCGGCCGCGCGTGTCTCGACACCCAGCTTCTCGAAGATGTGCTCCAGGTGCTTGTTCACCGTGCGCGGGCTGGTGCCGAGGATCTCGCCGATGTCGCGATTCGTCTTGCCCTTGGCCAGCCACGACAGCACCTCGGTCTCGCGCGGGGTGAGGGCGGCTTCGGCCAGCCGGGTCGCACCGCCCGATTCCGCTCGGTGCAGCGCGAGCAGCAGCATGGTTTCGCCCAGCGTCGCGGCGCCGAGGTTGCGCACCGACAGCCGGGTGCCGCCCACGGTGGTCACGCGCAAGTTGGCGCCGTCCTGCATCGCCGACTCCAGCGCGGCCGGCAGGTGCCCCGGCGCGGCCGGCTCGCCCAGCGCGTGCAGCCACAGGGCCGCCTGCGGCGAGCGCCATGCGAGGCGGCCGTGCGCATCGACGAACACCACGCCCATGCCGGCCACATCGACCGCGTCGCGCGCCATGCGCGTGATACGGGCGTTGCGCGCATGCGTGTGCAGCCGCGCCAGCACCTCCTGCGCGCGGATCGGCTTCACCACGTAGTCGACGCCACCGCTCGCGAAGCCTTCGACCACGTCCTGCGTTTCCGACATGCCGGTCATGAACAGAACCGGGATATGGGCGAGCGCAGGATTCGCCTTGATGCGGCGGCAGGTCTCGAAGCCCGAAAGCCCGGGCATCATGCCGTCGAGCAGGATGGCGTCGGGCACCACGAGTTCCAGCCGTTGCAGCGCCGATTCGCCGTCGGCCGCGACCAGCACGGTGTAGCCGCTGGCCTCCAGCGTGTCGCACAGCATGCCGAGGCTGCTGGGGGCGTCGTCGACCACCAGCACCACCGGCCGGTCGGTTTCAGGGTAGGGGAGCATGGGCTTCCTCGGACAGCGCGTTCTTGAAGTTTTCGAGTTCGAAGCGTGCCACCATGCCACGCAGCTGCGTGCAGGTGGCGGCCAGTTCGGGGTGGGCCGCGGCGAGCCGGTCGAGCGCCTGCTGCAGGCCGCGCACGTGGCCGACCTGGACCAGCCGCATGAGTTCGAGCCGTGCCTCTTCTGGCAGCGCCAGCAACTCGGGTTGCGGCCCCGGAGCCGCCGCGGGCGCCGGGCCGTGCTGCAGCCATTCGAGGCCGAGATGGCGCTCCAGCGTGGCAATGAGCTCCGACTCGATCACCGGTTTGCCGACGAAGGCCTGGCAACCGGTGGCCCTGAGCCGCTCGGCCTGGTTCTCGAACACGTTGGCCGAGACGATGATGATCGGCAGGGTGAAGCCCGCCGCACGCACCCGGCCTGCGGTTTCCCAGCCGTCCATGTCGTCCATGCTGAGGTCGAGCAGGATGGCCGAAGGCACGTGGGCGCGCAGGCTGTCCAGGCACTCGGTGCCGCTCGCGGCCTCGCGCACGTCGAAGCCCAGCGGCATCAGCATGCCCGCGAGCATCTGTCGCTGCACCGGCTGATCGTCCACCACGAGCAGCGTGCGGCGCGGGCCGAAGTAGCCCGAGATCGCGCGCTGCGGCTCGGCCCGCGGGCCGGGGTCGGCCACCTCGCGCAGGTACACGCGCACGCTGAAGGTGCTGCCGGCCGACGAGGTGCTGGCCAGCCGCAGTTCGCCTCCCATCAGCGAGGTCAGCAGACCGGTGATGGTGAGGCCGAGTCCCGTGCCGGGCTCGCCGCCATGGCGCCGCCCGGCCGCGCCGCGCTCGAACGGCAGGAAGATGCGCTGGTGGTCCTGCGGCGCCACGCCGATGCCGGTGTCGACGATGTCGAAGCGCAGCACCTCGCGTCGCGCATCGACGTGCAGCGTGACCGTGCCCGCATCGGTGAAGCGCACGGCGTTGCTCAGCAGGTTGATGAGGATCTGCCGCAGGCGCTTGGCGTCGGCCTGCACCCAGGCCGGCAGCGCGCCGCTTTCCGAATACACGAAGGCAAGGCCTTTCGCCTCGGCCTGCGGCCGCACCATGCGCACCACCTCGTCGAGAAAGCCGGGCAGGGCGAGCGGCATCGGCTCCAGCTGCAGCCGGCCGGCCTCGATGCGCGCCAGGTCGAGCAGCCCGTCGATCAGCCCCAGCATGTGCTCGCCGCTCTTGTGGATGGTCTTGACGGCATCGCGCGGCGGGTGTGCCGCATCGTCGTTCTTCAAGAGGATCTGCGAATAGCCCAGGATGCTGTTGAGCGGCGTGCGCAGCTCGTGCGTCATGCCTGCCACGTAGCGGGTCTTGGCCTGGTTGGCCGACTCGGCCGCCTCCTTGGCGCTCTGCAACGCCGCGTCGGTGCGGCGATGGGCCTCGATCTCGAGCGTGAGCAGGTGGTTGTGGCGGTTCGATTCCTCCTGCGCCATCTTGCGGCTTTCGCTGCCGAGGACGATCCACCAGGCGGCGACGGCGGCCACCATCGACAGCAGCGCGAACACCTTGAGGAACGGCGCCTGCAGGAAGAAGCCGGTGGCATTGGGGTTGAGCAGGCCCTCCTGCGCGTAGACGATGCCCATCACCGTCGCGAGCAGCGCGATCAGCGAGGTCGCGACCAGGAGGTAGTGCGCCACGCGGAAATTGAGCCGCATCGCCAGCGCCGGCGGCAGCAGCGCCTTGATCCAGACGGCGATCTGCTCGGACGCGCGCGAGTCTTTCTTGCAGGCGTCGTGGCAGCGCGATTCGAGCGTGCAGCACAGGGAGCAGATCGGCGCGCTGTAGGCCGGGCAGTGCGCCATGTCTTCCGACTCGAAGGCGTTGTCGCAGACCGAGCAGCGCACCGACTGGCCGGGTGCCCAGTGCTGCAAATCGGTACGGGCCAGGTAGTAGCGGCCCCGGGTGCGCCAGGCCATGAGCGGCGAGACCACCAGTGCCGTGAGCAGCGCGATGAAGGGCGAGAACGACTCGGCCCAGCGCCCGAGCAGTCCCGCATAGGCCACCATCGCGAGGGTGGCGGCCACCAGCATCGAGACCAGCCCGACCGGGTTGATGTCGTAGAGGTGCGCGCGCTTGAACTCGATGGACTTGGGGCTCCAGCCCATCGGCTTGTTGATGACCAGGTCGGCCACCAGCGCGCCGACCCATGCGATCGCGATGTTGCTGTAGAGGCCCAGCACCTTCTCGAGTGCCGCGAACACGCCGAGCGTCATGAGCAGGATCGCGATCAGCACGTTGAACACCAGCCACACCACGCGCCCCGGGTGGCTGTGGGTGAGGCGTGCGAAGAAGTTGCTCCAGGCCAGCGAGCCGGCGTAGGCGTTGGTCAGGTTGATCTTCATCTGCGACACGACGACGAACAGCGTGGTGATGCCGAGCACCCAGGCCGGGTCGTTGAACACGTAGGCGAAGCCGGCCAGGTACATGCGCGTGGGCTCCACCGCATGCTCGGGCTTGATCTCGTGCTGCAACGCGAGGAAGGCCAGGAACGCACCGCCCAGCATCTTGAGCATGCCCGGCACGATCCACCCCGGCCCCGCCACCAGCACGGCGGCCCACCACTTGGCGCGGTTGGCCGCGGTCTTCTCGGGCAGGAAGCGCAGGTAGTCGACCTGCTCGCCGATCTGCACCACCAGCGAGAAAGCGACCGTGGCGCCGGCGCCGAACATCAGCGGGTCGAAGCCGTTGCTGCCCGAGATGCGGCCCACGAGCCCGGTGAAATCGGAGAAGGCCTGCGGGTTCTTCCACAGCACCGCGATGAAGGGCAGCACGAACAGCGTGAGCCAGACCGGTTGCGTCCACAGCTGGAGCGCCGAAATCATCGTGATGCCGCGCATCACCAGCGGGATGATGACGATCGACGACACCATGTAGCAGGCCCACAGGGGCCAGTCGAAGTACATCTGCAGCGCCAGCGCGAGGATCGCCGCCTCCAGCGCGAAGAAGATGAAGGTGAAGCTCGCATAGATGAGCGAGGTGAGCGTGGAGCCGAGGTAGCCGAAGCCGGCGCCGCGCGTGAGCAGGTCCATGTCGACGCCGTACTTGGCCGCGTAGTAGCAGATCGGCAGGCCGGTGAGGAAGGTGATCACGCCGACCACGAGGATGGCCCAGAGCGCATTCTCGAAGCCGTAGCTCAGCGCGATGGCGCCGCCGATGGCTTCCAGCGCGAGGAACGACGTGGCGCCGAAGGCCGCGTTGGCCACCCGGAACTCCGACCACTTGCGAAAGCTGCGCGGCGTGTAGCGCAGCGCGTAGTCCTCCAGCGTCTCGTTCGAGACCCAGGTGTTGTAGTCGCGGCGGATCCGGAAGATCTTCTGGCCCGTGACGGGTGAAATTTCGGCGGGCGGCATGGTCCGTTCTTTCAGGGTGTGCCGTTGTCTCTGCAAGGAGCGGGCCGTCAGTCTCGCCGCGGCGTCCGGGTGCCCGGCTACGTTGATTGACGTATTCGGGGATGCGCACTCCCTTCCTAGAGTGCAGGCCATGGTGTTCGACAAGCCAGAGGCCGCACAAGGCTGGTGCATCGAACGTTTCAAGCGCCCCTTTTCAACCCCTGGAGATTCCGCCATGTCACGCGACCAAGACCCGTCCCTCGATGCCGACGCCCAGCGCCGCCGCCGGCTGCTGCAGGGCGCCGCCGCCTTGCCCGTCATGGGCCTGAGCGGCCTCGCCTTCGGCCAGCAGTTCCCTACGGCCAAGGTCAACACGACCAAACTGGCCGTGACCGACACCGAAGTCACCGTGGGCCAGCTGCATTCGTCCAGCGGCACGATGGCCATTTCGGAGACCGGCTCGATCCAGGCCGAACAACTCGCCATCGACGAAATCAACGCGATGGGCGGCATCCTGGGCCGCAAGATCAAGGTCATCAAGGAAGACGGCGCCTCCGACTGGCCGACCTTCGCCGAGAAGTCCAAGAAGCTGCTGGTCAACGACCACTGTGCCGCGGTGTTCGGCTGCTGGACCAGCGCCTCGCGCAAGGCCGCCACGCAGCAGATCATCTGGGGCCTGGACTGGGGCGCGAAGGAAAAGAAGGCCAAAACCTTCTTCCTGGTCGGCTCCGACTACATCTGGCCGCGCACCTCGATGAAGATCGCGCGCAAGCACATCGAGACGGTGGGCAAGCTCGGTTCGGTCAAGGGCGAGGAGTACTACCCGCTCGGCCACACGAACTTCAACTCGCTGATCAACAAGATCAAGGTCGCCAAGCCGGACTGCATCTTCGCAGCCGTGGTGGGTGGCTCGAACGTGGCGTTCTACAAGCAGCTCAAGGCGGCCGGCATCACCGGCGACAAGCAGTTCCTGCTGACGCTGGCCGTGACCGAGGACGAAATGACCGGGGTCGGCGGCGAGAACTTCGCGGGCTTCTATTCGTCGATGAAGTACTTCCAGTCGCTGCCCAACGAGAACAACAAGAAGTTCGTCGCGGCCTTCAAGGCCAAGTACGGCAAGGACGCGGTGATCGGCGACGTGACGCAGGCCGGCTACCTGGGGCCGTGGCTCTGGAAGGCGGCCGTGGAGAAGGCCGGCAGCTTCGACGTCGACAAGGTCGTCGCCGCATCGCCCGGCATCGAGCTGAAGAACGCGCCCGAGGGCTACGTGAAGCTGGACGCCAACCACCACCTGTGGAGCAAGGCGCGCATCGGGCAGGGGCAGCTCGACGGTTCGTTCAAGGTCGTGGCCGAGTCGCCCGAGTTGATCAAACCCGATCCGTTCCCCAAAGGCTATCAGTGATCTGACTCCCTCCCCCTCCAGGGGAGGGCGCTATACCCCAAGGAGCTTCGTGCAATGAGCATTTCAGACATGTGGAACATCGGCCTCATGCAGGGCTTCGCGGGCTTGAGCCTTTTCGCGGTGCTGCTGCTGATGGGCCTGGGGCTGGCCATCATCTTCGGCCAGATGGGCGTGATCAACATGGCGCATGGCGAGTTCATGACCATCGGCGCCTACACCATCTACATGGCTGCGCGCTTCACGGAGCACCTGGCGCCGGCCTTCATGCCTTACTACTTCCCGCTGGCCATCGGGCTGGCGTTCATCCTGGCGTTCATGGCGGGCTGGATCGTGGAATGGGCGCTGATCCGCCACTTGTACAAGCGGCCGCTCGACACGCTGCTCGCCACCTTCGGCATCAGCCTCGGGCTGCAGCAGATCTTCCGCACCTTCATCGGCCCGAAGGAAGTGAGCCCGACACTGCCCGAGTGGCTCATGGGCTCCTGGGCGCCGGCCGAGGGGCTCGACATCCCGATCAACGGGCTGTTCGTGCTCGGCCTGACCTTGCTCGTGACGGCCGGCGTGCTAATCGCACTGCACCGCAGCCGCTGGGGCCTGCGCGTGCGGGCCACCGTGGCCAACCGCACGATGGCCAATGCCACCGGCATCGACACCAAAAAGACCGACCGCCTGACTTTCGCGATCGGCTGCGGAATCGCCGGCGTGGCCGGCGCAGCCTTCACCACGATCGGCTCGACCGGGCCGACATCGGGTTCGCTCTACATCGTCGACGCGTTCCTGGTCGTCACGTTCGGTGGTGCCGCCAGCCTGCTGGGCACGGTGGTGTCGGCCTTCGGCATTGCCCAGACGCAGTCGATTGCCGAGTTCTTCATCACGGGGTCGATGGCGAAGGTGCTCACGCTCTCGCTGATCGTATTGATCCTCATGGTCCGTCCCCAAGGCCTTTTCGCTTCGAAGGTGAGGCGCTAGAAATGATTGACACCCTCAAGTCCCTGATCAAACGCTACCAGCTCGGCAGCCTGCTGCTGCTGACCTTGCTGCTCGTGGTCGTGCTGCCGCTCACGCTCGACATCTTCCGGCTCAACCTGGTCGGCAAGTACCTCACCTATGCCTTCGTCGCCGTCGGGCTGGTGATGGTCTGGGGCTATGGCGGCGTGCTGAGCCTGGGGCAGGGCGTGTTCTTCGGCCTCGGCGGCTACGCGATGGCGATGTTCCTGAAGCTCGAAGCCTCCGACCCGGAGACCACCAAGATCCAGTCGACGCCGGGCATCCCGGACTTCATGGACTGGAACCAGATCACGCAGCTGCCGCTGATGTGGCTGCCGTTCAAGAGCCTTCCGCTCACGCTGATCCTCGTGATCGCGGTGCCCACGCTGCTGGCCTGGATCATCAGCTACGCGATGTTCAAGCGCCGTGTGGGCGGCGTGTACTTCGCGATCATCACGCAGGCCGTGGCGCTCATCGTCACCGTGCTGATCATCGGCCAGCAGGGTTACACCGGCGGCGTGAACGGCATGACCGACCTGAAGACGCTGCTGGGCTGGGACACGCGCACCGACAGCGCCAAGTACATCCTCTACTTCGTCTGCGTGGGCCTGCTCCTCGGTGCCATCGTGCTGTGCCGCTGGATCCAGACCAGCAAGCTCGGCACGCTGCTGCTGGCCATGCGCGACAAGGAAGACCGGGTACGGTTCTCGGGTTACGACGTCTCGAACTTCAAGGTCTTCACCTTCTGCCTGGCGGCCGCGCTCTCGGGCATCGGCGGTGCGATGTTCGCGCTGCAGGTCGGCTTCATGTCGCCGAGCTTCGTGGGCATCGTGCCGTCCATCGAGATGGTGATCTTCGCTGCGGTCGGCGGGCGCATGAGCCTGGTCGGTGCGGTGTACGGCACGTTGCTGGTGAACGCCGGCAAGACGCTCTTCTCCGAAAGCTTTCCCGACCTCTGGCTGTTCCTCATGGCGGCGCTCTTCATCGGCGTGACGATGGCTTTCCCGATGGGGCTGGCCGGCCTCTGGGACGAGAAGATCAAGCCCTGGTGGTTGCGCCAGCAGGCGCAGCGCAAGCTGACCCGCGAGCGCGTTGCCGCGGCCCACGCCGCCTACCCGGAGCCACTGGCGCCGGCCGCGTCCGTTGCACCCGCCACCGACTATGCGCCGCTGCCCGATGGCGTGCGCAGCCAACGCGCCTGACGGCTGCCGGAGCACATCACCATGAGCAATACCGACTTCGCCCTCGCGGTGGAAGACCTGACCGTGTCGTTCGACGGCTTCAAGGCCATCGAAGACCTCACGCTCTACATCGACCGCAACGAACTCCGCGTGATCATCGGCCCCAACGGTGCCGGCAAGACGACGCTGCTCGACCTGATCTGCGGCAAGACGAAGGCCAGCGCCGGCAGCATCAAGTTCAAGAACACCGAGCTCACGAAGATGGCGGAGCACAAGCGCGTGCGCCTGGGCATCGGCCGCAAGTTCCAGACGCCGTCGATCTACGAGAACCTGAGCGTGTTCCAGAACCTGGAGGTGTCGTTTCCCAAGGGTCGCTCGGTTTTCGGTGCGCTGGCGTTCAAGTGCGACGACGAGGTCAAGTCGAAGGTTCAGGAAGTGGCCACCGATGTGCGCCTCGCCGACAAGCTCCATACCGAGGCGGGTCTGCTGTCGCACGGCCAGAAGCAGTGGCTCGAAATCGGCATGTTGCTGATGCAGGAGCCGGAACTGTTGATGCTCGACGAACCGATCGCCGGCATGAGTTCACGCGAACGCGAGCTCACGGCCGACCTGCTCAAGCGCATCTGCGTGAACCGCGCCGTGATCGTGATCGAGCACGACATGGACTTCGTCAAGCAGATCGCGCACAAGGTCACCGTGATGCACCAGGGAAAGATCCTCGCCGAAGGGCCGATGGAGAAGGTGCAGGCGGATCCCAAGGTCATCGATGTCTATTTGGGGCACTGAGATGTTGTGGATCGCCTATTCAGGGCGGGCTCACGCCGACGGCGTACTCCCCTCCGCGAATGTCCCCGGCCTGCGGGCTCCTCCTTTATTTCGCTGCGGGAGACACCCCGTGGCCTCGGCACATGCCCTGAACCAGCGGCCAACGAACGGAGAGCAAAAGCAATGAGCAACGTCATGCTGAAGGTAGAAGACCTCCACACCGCCTACGGCCAGAGCGAGGCGCTGCACGGCATCACATTCGAGGGCCACGCGAACGAAACGGTCGCCATCATGGGCCGCAACGGCATGGGCAAGACCACGCTGTTCAAGAGCCTCATGGGCGTGCTGCCGATCAAGAGCGGCCGCATCGAGGTGGGGGGGCACGACGTGTCGCGCGACGAAAGCTTCCGGCGTGTGGCCAAGGGCATCGCTTACGTGCCGCAGGGCCGCATGATCTTCCCGACGCTGACCGTGGAAGAGAACATCCAGACCGGGCTCGAGAACTCCAAGACCCGCAAGATTCCCGAAGACATCTATGCGCTGTTCCCCGTGCTGTGGGACATGCGGCGGCGCAAGGGGGGCAACCTGTCGGGCGGCCAGCAACAGCAACTCGCCATCGCGCGCGCACTCGTCACCGACCCGAAAGTGCTGCTGCTCGACGAGCCGACCGAAGGCATCCAGCCTTCGATCATCAAGGACATCGCCAAAGCGCTCAACGAGATCCGCAAGCTGCGCGGCATCACGATCGTCGTGTCCGAGCAGGTGCTGAGCTTCGCGATGGACGTGGCCGACCGGCTGTTCGTCATCGAGGGCGGTCGTCTCGTGCACGAGACCGCGCGCGACAAGACCGACCTGAACCACATCAAAGCCTATCTCTCCGTTTAACCACAACCCAACCAGGAGCCACTGCAAATGACGGACACGCTGATCAAGGTCGACCTGACGAAGTCGCCCACCGAAAACGAGATGATCCACAACCGCTGGCATCCGGACATCCCGATGGCCTGCTGGGTCAATCCGGGCGACGACTTCATCCTCGAGACCTTCGACTGGACCGGCGGCTTCATCAAGAACAACGACAGCGCCGACGACGTGCGCGACATCGACCTGACCACCGTGCACTACCTGTCGGGCCCGGTCGGCGTGAAGGGTGCGGAGCCGGGCGACCTGCTGGTGGTCGACCTGCTCGACATCGGCGCCAAGCAGGATTCGCTCTGGGGCTTCAACGGCTTCTTCTCGAAGAAGAACGGCGGCGGCTTCCTGACCGACCATTTCCCCGAGGCGCAGAAGTCCATCTGGGATTTCAAGGGCATGTTCACCAGCTCGCGCCACGTGCCGGGCGTCAACTTCGCGGGCCTGATCCACCCCGGCCTGATCGGCTGCCTGCCCGACAAGCCGATGCTCGACCTGTGGAACGCGCGCGAGCAGCAGCTCATCGACACCAACCCCACCGGTGGGCTGGCGAACCCGCCCTCGGCCGGCACGGCCCACATGGGCAAGCTGACCGGTGACGCGAAGGCCAAGGCCGCGGCCGAAGGCGCGCGCACCGTGCCCCCGCGCGAGCACGGCGGCAACTGCGACATCAAGGATTTGTCGCGCGGTGCCAAGGTGTTCTTCCCGGTGTACGTCGACGGCGCGGGCCTGTCGGTGGGCGATCTTCACTTCAGCCAGGGCGATGGCGAAATCACCTTCTGCGGTGCCATCGAGATGGCTGGCTGGGTGCACATGAAGGTCACGCTCATCAAGGGCGGCATGGC
>SEGN01000635.1 GCA_004211245.1 Variovorax sp. | reverse complement strand
CATCACAGCGAGGTCACCCGCCGCTACACGAAGTTCCTGCACCGCGCGCGCGCCGAGGGCGAAATCACCGCCTATGCCGAGAGCGAACTGGGCACCCTCGCCTACCTGCTGATCGCAGCCCGCGACTACCTCTACGTGTACCACCTGGCCAAGGCGGAACGCAGCACCGGCATTCCCGATTCCGTGATCAGGACGTACATCCAGTTCCTGCGCCACGGCCTGGGTGCACCGGCCACGGCGGCGCCCGCCAAGCCCGTCCCGCGCCGCAAGTAGGCATGCCGGCTGACGGGCAGGCCGCCGCGGCAGTGCCAGACTGCCAGCATGACCCGACATGAAGACGACAAGTCGACAGGCCGCACACCGCTGGTCGATGTGAAGTTCCGCGGCGCCGTGCTGGTGTGCGGCGACTGCGAGGACCGCAGCAGTGGCCCGAGAAAGCTGCGTGCGCGCGATGTGCGCAAGCTGCTCAAGCAGGATCTCGGCGCGGCCCGCTTCAGGCTGCGGGTGGTGGAGTCGTCCTGCCTCGGCCTGTGCCCGAAGAAGGCGATGGCGCTGGTTGCGCTCGCAGGCGCTGCGCGTGCACTGGCCGCAGAGGTGCGCTCCACCGACGATGTCGCGGCTTTTGCAGCCGCGACGGTCGCGATCTGCAAAGATGGGACCTCATAACCACGAGGAGACACCATGCCCACCCTGATCGGATTCGCCGCGAGCAACTACTACAACAAGGTCCGCCTCGCCCTGCTCGAGAAGGGCGTTGCATTCGACGAGGAAATCGCCTGGATGGGCGAGACCGACCTGGCCGCATCGCCGCTCGGCAAGGTGCCCTACCTTCGCACCGACGCCGGCATGCTGAGCGAATCTTCCGCCATCAACGAATATATCGAAGCGGCGTATCCGCAGGTGCCCTTGCTGCCGGCCGACCCGTACGCGGCGGCCAAGGTGCGCGAGCTGGTGCTCTACCTCGAATTGCACCTCGAACTCGTCGCCCGCAACGTCTACCCCGAGGCCTTCTTCGGCGGCAAGGTGGGCGACGGGCTCAAGCAGCTCACGGCCCGGCAGCTGGCGAAGAACCTGGCTGCCTTCGCGAAGCTGGCGCGGTTCGACACGCCCTTCATCGCCGGCGACCAGTTCACGCTCGCCGATTGCGCGGCCATCGTGCACCTGCCGCTCGTGGCGAACGCGACGAAGGTGATCTACGGGCAGGATCTGCTGGCCGAGCATGTGCCCGCCGCCCGCGACTACCTGAAGCGCATGGC
>SEGN01000634.1 GCA_004211245.1 Variovorax sp. | reverse complement strand
GGTTGCTGCCGCGGCTCGACGTGGTGCTGTTCAAGGCCTGCCTCGGCGGGCTGCTCGTGCCCTGGTGCCTGGCGATGCTGTTCGCGCGCAACCTGCCGCGCATCACCTGGGGCGGACGCATCGCCGATGGCGTCTCGGGTTTTCTCGGCGGCATCTGCGGCGGGGTCGGCGGCTTCACGGGGCCGATTCCCACGCTGTGGTGCACGCTGCGCGGCATGGCGCGCGACGCGCAGCGCTCGGTCGTGCAAAACTTCAACCTCTCGATGCTGGCCGTGGCCTTCGCGCTGCAGGTGGGCAGCGGCAACGTCGGCATGGCCATGCTGCCGCTGCTGGCCATCGTCGCCGTGTGCGTGCTGGTGCCGGTGCTGCTGGGCGCACGGCTCTACATCGGCATCAGCGACGTGGCGTTCCGGCAGATCGTGCTGGGACTTCTCACGCTGTCGGGTCTTGCGCTGCTGGCGGCATCGGTGCCGGAGTTGTGGGTCAGATGGCGCGCTGGTTGACGCGATTCGACAGCGCCTCGGCGCTTTCCCTGCGCTCGCTGTAGCGGTCCACCAGGTAGCCCGCGCAGTCGCGCGTCAGCAGCGTGAACTTGACAAGTTCTTCCATCACGTCGACCACGCGGTCGTAGTACGCCGACGGCTTCATGCGGCCGGCCTGGTCGAACTCCATGAAGGCCTTGGCCACCGAGGACTGGTTGGGGATCGTGATCATGCGCATCCAGCGGCCGAGCACGCGCATCTGGTTGACCGCGTTGAAAGACTGCGAACCGCCGCTGACCTGCATCACCGCGAGCGTCTTGCCTTGCGTCGGCCGCACCGCGCCGAGCGCGAGCGGGATCCAGTCGATCTGCGCCTTCAGGATGCCGGTCATCGCACCGTGGCGCTCGGGCGATGTCCACACCATGCCCTCGGCCCAGGTGGCGAGCGTCACAAGTTCGACGACTTTCGGGTGCGTTGGCGGCGCGTCGTCGGGCAGCGGGAGGCCGCGCGGATCGAACACGCGTACCTCCGCGCCGAGCGCGGTCAGCAGGCGGGCAGCCTCATAGGTCAGCAGGCGGCTGAACGAGCGCTCGCGGGCCGAGCCGTAGAGCATCAGGATGCGCAGCGGATGCGTCGCACGCTCGGCCGGCCAGAGCAGCGTCGCATCGGTGGTGCGGAATTGCGCGGCATCGAGCGCGGGCAGGCCAGGGTCGTCATTCCACACGACGGCCGTCCTTGTCCACGACCTGTTCGCCGTCTTCCTTGGCGAAGGCGCC
>SEGN01000633.1 GCA_004211245.1 Variovorax sp. | reverse complement strand
CTCGCACTGACGATGCCCGACCCTGCCGGCACCCTGCACGCAGCCAGTCTGCTGCAACTGATCTGGCTGGCCTCGCCGGCGCTGCCGATCGGCGGGTTCTCGTACTCCGAAGGGCTCGAGGCGGGCGTTGAATGGGCCGGCCTGGCAGGCGAGGCGCAGGCGGCCGAATGGATCGCCGACCAGTTGCACCTGAGTCTGGCGCGCGGCGATCTGGCCGTCGTCGCGCAATCGATTCCCGCCTGGCGTGATGGCGACACCGCGCGCGTCCGCGCGCTCAATGCCTGGGTGTTGCAGACGCGCGAATCGGCCGAGTTCCTGTTGCAGACTGAACAGATGGGCCGCTCTTTCGTCGAATGGCTCAAGCTGCACCACGCGGATGTGGCCGACGCGTTCGACGGTCTGCCGATCACCTACCCCGTGGCCTTTGCCTTTGCCGCGGGCCGCACCCAGGCGTGCGTGCGCGACGGTTGCCTGGCCTTTGCGTTCGGCTGGGCCGAAAACATGGTGGGCGCCGCCGTCAAGTCGGTGCCGCTCGGTCAGAGCGCGGGGCAGCGCATGCTCGGCCGGCTGGCCGAAGAAATCCCCCGTGCGGTCGACCATGCGCTCACGCTCGGCGACAACGAGCGCCAGGCCTTCGCGCCGATGCTGGCGGTCTATTCAGCGCGTCACGAAACCCAGTATTCCCGTCTCTTCCGAAGCTAACGACATGTCCTCCGCCCTGCACCACATCGCCAACCGCACCAAGAAACTTCCGCCACTGCGTGTGGGCATCGGCGGCCCGGTCGGCTCCGGCAAGACCACGCTGCTCGAGATGCTCTGCAAGTCGATGAAGGGCAAGTACGACCTGATCGCGATCACCAACGACATCTATACCAAGGAAGACCAGCGTCTGCTGACGGTTGCCGGCGCGCTGCCGGCCGAACGCATCATGGGCGTGGAAACCGGCGGCTGCCCGCACACCGCGATCCGCGAGGACGCGTCGATCAACCTGGAGGCCATCGACCGCATGCTGGTCGAATTTCCGGATGCGGATGTGGTCTTCGTGGAGAGCGGCGGAGACAACCTGGCCGCGACCTTCAGCCCCGAGCTGAGCGACCTCACGATCTACGTGATCGACGTCGCGGCGGGCGAGAAGATCCCGCGCAAGGGCGGGCCGGGCATCACCAAGAGCGACCTGTTCGTCATCAACAAGACCGATCTGGCGCCCTACGTGGGCGCCGACCTGAACGTGATGGAGGCCGACACGAAGCGCATGCGCAAGCA
>SEGN01000632.1 GCA_004211245.1 Variovorax sp. | reverse complement strand
CGACGAATTGCTGCACCGTCGGTCTTGAGTCGTGCTATAACGAACGCTCATTGCACGCACTGCCATGGCGCTCATCAACTACATCACCCAAATCCAGTTTGAGTTCGGCGCCATCGGCCTGCTCAGGCAGCAGTGCGAACGGATCGGCATCCACCGACCGCTGATCGTGACGGACCGGGGCGTGAAGGCCGCCGGCATCATCGACATCGTGATGGACGCGCTCGGGGCTGGGGGCAGCGTTGCGCTCTATGACGGCACGCCGCCGAACCCGAACGAGGCTGCGGTGCGCGAGGCGGTGGGCGTCTACCTGGAGGGCGATTGCGATGGCATCGTCGCCGTGGGCGGCGGCTCGTCCATCGATCTCGCCAAAGGCGTGGCCGTCTGCGCGACACACGACGGCCCGCTGCAAAGCTTCGCCGTGGTCGAGGGCGGGGCCGATCGCATCACCTCCCGCACGGCCCCCGTCATCGCCGTCCCGACCACCGCCGGCACCGGCAGCGAAGTGGGCCGGGGCGCGATCCTCATCCTCGACGATGGCCGCAAGGTCGGCGTGATCTCGCCCTTCGTCGTGCCCCGGGTCGCGATCTGCGACCCCGCACTGACCATGGGCCTGCCGCCGGCGCTGACGGCGGCCACGGGGATGGATGCCATCGCGCACTGCATCGAGACCTTCCTGTCGCCCGCCTTCAATCCGCCTGCGGACGGCATCGCGCTCGACGGGCTGCGGCGCGCCTGGCGCCACATCGAGCGCGCAACGCGCCAGGGCGACGACCGCGACGCGCGGCTGAACATGATGAGCGCGTCGATGCAGGGCGCGCTGGCGTTCCAGAAGGGGCTGGGGTGCGTGCACAGCCTGAGCCACTCGCTCGGCGGCGTCGATCCGCGGCTGCATCACGGCACGCTGAACGCGATCTTCCTGCCCGCCGTGATCGCATTCAACGAAGTGACCGCGTCGGTGCGCGAGGAGGACAAGCTCGACCGCATGGCCCAGGCGATGGGCCTGGCCGGCGGGGCCGAGGTGGGGCCGTCCGTGCGCGCCATGACAGCGCGGCTCGGCTTGCCGACGGGCCTGGCCCAGCTGGGCGTGACGCGCGCGATGTTCCCCGACGTCATCCGCGGCGCCCTGAAGGACCACAGCCACCGGACCAATCCGCGCGTCGCCTCCGATACCGATTACGAAGCGATGCTAGAAGCCAGCATGTAAGGAGAGACAGATATGCCGAAAGCCTACTGGGTCACCACCTATCGCGAGATCAAGGACGCCGA
>SEGN01000177.1 GCA_004211245.1 Variovorax sp. | reverse complement strand
ACCCGAGGCTTCCTCATGAGCGAAAAACTGTCCTTCGTCCAACCCACGCCCAACAGCCCGTGGGGCACCTATCTGCAGCAGGTCGACCGCGTCGTGCCGTACCTGGGCGAACTGGCCAAATGGGCCGAGACGCTCAAGCGCCCCAAGCGCGCACTGATCGTCGACGTGCCGATCGAGATGGACGACGGCCGCATCGCCCACTACGAGGGCTATCGCGTGCAGCACAACATGAGCCGCGGCCCGGGCAAGGGCGGCGTGCGCTTCCACCCCGACGTGACGCTCGAGGAAGTGATGGCGCTGTCGGCCTGGATGACGGTCAAGACCGCTGCGGTCAACCTGCCGTACGGCGGCGCCAAGGGCGGCATCCGCGTCGACCCGAAGAAGCTGTCGCAGAAGGAACTGGAGAAGGTCACGCGCCGCTACACCAGCGAGATCGGCATCATCATCGGCCCGCACACCGACATCCCGGCGCCCGACGTGAACACCAACGGCCAGATCATGGCGTGGATGATGGACACCTATTCGATGAACGTCGGCGGCACGGCCACCGGCGTCGTCACCGGCAAGCCGTTGCACCTCGGCGGCTCGCTCGGCCGTGTCAAGGCCACGGGCCGCGGCGTATTCGTCACGGGGCGCGAAGCGGCGCGCCGGCTCGGACTCGACCTGCGCGGCGCACGCATCGCGGTGCAGGGCTTCGGCAATGTGGGCTCGGTCGCGGCGGAACTGTTTGCCGAAGCAGGCGCCAAGATCGTCGCGGTGCAGGACCACACCGGCACCGTCGTCAACGAGAACGGGCTCGATCTCGAAAAGCTGATCCCGATCTCCCGCACCGTCGCGGGCTGCGTGAGCTTCAAGGGCGGCGAGGTGGTGCCCAACGAGCAGTTCTGGGACGTGGCCTGCGACATCCTGATCCCGGCCGCGCTCGAAGGCCAGATCACGGCCGCACGCGCCAAGAAGACGACGGCCAAGCTGGTGCTCGAAGGCGCCAACGGCCCGACCGTGCCGGAGGCCGACGACATCCTGGCCGAGCGCGGCGTGCTGGTCGTGCCCGACGTGATATGCAACGCCGGCGGCGTGACGGTGAGCTACTTCGAATGGGTGCAGGACTTCTCGTCCTTCTTCTGGGACGAGGACGAGATCAATGTGCGTCTGGACCGCATCATGATGAATGCGCTCAACCACATCTGGGACACTGCCGACAAGCACAAGATCACCTTGCGCACGGCGACCTATGCCGTGGCCTGCGAGCGCATCCTGATGGCGCGGCAGGAGCGCGGCCTGTACCCCTGATCCGGGGAACGCGCACGCGACTTGCGTGCTCGAAGCAAGGCCGGCGATGTGCCGGGTAGCATTCGATCCTCCATGCCCTTGCTTTTCCTTGCCCCGCTGCGCGCACCGATGTTGTGGGTCCTGGCCGCGTTGGCGCTCTCGGGTTGCGGCACGCGGCCGTCGTCGACACGCGTCAGCTACGAGCCCGAGGCCTTCAACTCGACCACCACCCACAGCCGGACCTTCATGGCCACCGAGGCGCAGACCTGCGAGGCTGCGCGGCGCGCGCTGTTGAGCCAGGGCTACCTCGTCACCGCGGCCAATGCCGACCTGGTCACCGGGCGCAAGAGCTTCCAGCCGGCCAACGAGGTGCATGTCGAAGTGGAGTTCCGCGTGGTGTGCGCGAGCGAGGTGGGCGAGAAGGGCCGGCGCAGCAGCACCATCGCGTTCGTCAGTGCGCTGCAGGATCGCTACAGCCTCAAGAAAACCAACAACTCGGCCAGCGTCGGCGTCGGTGCGTTCGGGTCGCTGTCGCTGCCGTTCTCGGCCAGCGACGATGCACTGGTGAAGGTGGCGAGCGAGACGCTCACCGACGAGCGGTTCTACGACCGGTTCTTCGTGCTGCTCGACCGTTTCCTGTCGCCGGCGGAGGACGAGCCGGCTGCGGCGGAGCCCGGCGTCAGCGCGCCGGTGCCGGCGACGACGTTCCCGGTCCGGCCGTCGCCGAATCGCGGGTGAGATTGGCCGTGGCCTGCGCCAGCACCTGCTCCAGCTGCTCGACGCTGAAGGGCTTCTGCAGCCAGAAGGTGCCGGCCATCGGCTCGGCCGGCCGGGGCCGTCCGGTCACGAACACCACCGGCATCGCATGCTGGGCCCGGAGGCTCTCGACGAGGTCGTAGCCCGACAGCGCAGGCAGGCCGATGTCGGTCAGCAGCAGGTCGAAAGCGCCCGGCAGGAACCGGTCCTTTGCCACCTCTGCACTTTTGACCCCCGTTGCCCAGTGGCCGAGCGCCTGCAGCAGCTCCACCGTGGCAGCCAGCGCATCCGGCTCGTCTTCGACCACCAGAATGCGCAGCGCCACGGGTGGCGGCTGGGCTGGATCGAGCGAAAGCGGGAGAACTTGCATGCCGTGCGACTGTAGGCCATGCCGCGCCGCCGCGCTCGGCGAAGGTTGCAACAGCCGGCGTAGGAATGCGGCGCTACCGTGCGAGCGTCGACTTGCCGAACAGGCTCTCGATCAGCTCGACAGCCACCTCGGCCGTGCGGTTGCGCACATCGAGCGCGGGGTTGAGCTCGACCACGTCGAGCGAGCCGAGCCGCCCGGTGTCGGCAATCATTTCCATGCACAGCTGCATCTCGCGGTAGGTCGGGCCGCCGCGCACCCCGGTGCCGACGCCCGGTGCGTAGTCGGGGTCGAGGCAATCGAGGTCGAAACTCACGTGCAGGTGCGTGTCGTCGTCCACGTCCTGCAGCACCTCGGTCATCACCGTGCGCATGCCGTGTTCGTCGATGTGGCGCATGTCGAACACCTGCAGGCCGTGCGTGCGGATGGCCTGCTTCTCGTCGGCGTCGACGCTCCGGATGCCGATGAAGCGGATCGCCTCCGGCCCCAGCGCCGCGCGCTCGCCGCTCCAGCCGGTGAGCGCCGACGGGCCATGGCCGAGCAGGCAGGCCACCGGCATGCCGTGGATGTTGCCGCTGGGGCTGGTGGTGTCGGTGTTGACGTCGGTGTGCGCGTCGAACCAGATCACCCGCAGCTTCTGCCGGCGCTGCCGCACGTGCCAGGCGATGGCGCTGATCGAGCCGATCGCCAGGCAATGGTCGCCGCCGAGCAGCAGCGGCAGGTGGCCCGCGCCGAGCGCGCCATCGACCGCCTCGTACACCGCGCGGTTCCAGGCCACCACTTCCTCCAGGTGGCGCAGGCCGGCCTCCGGGGGCGCCCAGGGCGTGGCCGGGCCGGGCAGGTTGCCGCTGTCACGCACGGTGAAACCCAGGCGTGCGAGCATGCCTGGCAGGTCGGCCACGCGCAACGCGTCGGGTCCCATGCCCGCGCCGCGCACGCTGGCGCCGGCATCGGTGGGGGCGCCGATCAGTTCGAGGAGAGGAGGGTCGATCGTCATGGGTGCGCGCATGCGCGTGCAAGTGGATACAGATATTTCACGGTCGCCTGTAGGACAAAGTCCGTCTTGTGAACTCTGCCACGTTCCGTCGTCTCATTTGCGAACTTGCGAATCCAGCCGTGTCATAACCCCGTATCGGATTCGTTATGACCCAAAACCTTATTGCCAGTCGACCCACCAAAGGAGCCTGATTTGTCAACCTTGTGCGATTTGGCGCTCACGGTGGAAGAGCGCGATGCCGGCCAGTTCTACTGGGTGGTGCTCGAGGCCGCCAACGACGATTCCCAGGACGTGATGGTCTACCGGCGCGTCGAAGTGGCCGCGCGCGCGCAGGAGAGCTACTCGAACGCGCTCATCGTCGGGGCGGCGGTGGTGCGGCGGTTGAGCGGGGGGTGATTCGCGCCGGAAGAGGTGACTGCAACCGTCACACGCCCGGCCGCACCATCCTGCACTCCGTCCCCTGCGCCAGCTCGTTGCCGGTGTAGACCGCATCGGTGCGGAAGCCGTAGTTCGTGCCTTCCCAGCCGACCTTCACCGCCTTGCCGTCGACCGGCGCGATGGTGTTGACCACCTGCGGCAACAGCAACTGGTGGTCTTCGCCGCGCATGCGCACCGGGCCGACCACCGATTCGAACGTGAGATCTTCCATCGCCTTCGCGACCTTCGGGGTGTCGGTGCTGCCGGCCTTGGCGATGGCGGCGGCCAGGATGCGCGGTGTCATCTCGATGCGGGGTGCCAGGAAGTCCTGACCCATCTTGGCGTTGTAGGCCTTGGCCAGCGCGTCCACCTTGGGCGTGTCGGCTTCGCCCGGATGCCATTCCGCGACCCAGGTGAGCTGGCCCGCCTTGGCCTGCGACACGGCGAGCACCGTGCCCGGCACGGCGCCGGCGCTGTGGTTGAAGTAGCGCAGGTTGTAGCCGGCGTCCCCGGCGGCCTTCAGCAGCAGCGTCATGTCCTGGCCCCAGTTGCCGGTGATCACCGAGTCGGCGCCGCTTTGCTTGATGTTGGCCAGGTAGGGCGCGAAGTCCTTCACGCGGCCGATCGGGTGCAGCGTTTCGCCGACGAACTGGATGTCGGGTCGCGCCAGGCCGACCATCTGGCGTCCATAGCCGGCCCATTGCTTGCCGTGCGCATAGTCCTGGTTCAGCAGGTAGACCTTCTTCACGTCCGGCGTCTTCTTGATGTAGTTGGCAAGCGCCTTCATCTTCATCGCCGTGTTCGCGTCGGTCTGGAAGTGCCAGAAGCTGCAGTTCTTGCCGGTGAGGTCGGGGTCGATGGACGAGTGGTTGAGGATCAGCAGTTCGCGGCCCGGGTTGCGTTCGTTCCAGCGCGCGGCGGATTGAACCAGCGCCGCCACGACGGAAGAGCCCGACCCCCCGGTGACGATGGCGCGTGCGCCCTGGTCGATGGCGGCCTGCAAGGCGCTCTGGCTCTCCTGTGCGGACAGCTTGCTGTCGAACTGCAGCAACTGCATCTTCTGGCCACCGGGCAAGCCGCCTTTGGCGTTGATGTCGTCGACCGCGAAGCGCGTGTGCGCCAGCATCAGCTCGCCGACGTTGGCGAAAGGCCCCGACAGCGGATCGATGTAGGCGATCTTGTAGGTGGCGGGTTGCGCCGGAGCGGCCGTCGCGACCAGCAGGGCGGCCGCTGCAAGCGGGGTGCGTGCGAAGAAGGAAAGGTTCATGGTGTCTCCGTGGTGTTGTTCTTGAGTCCGAGCACGCGCCAGGCCAGCTTGCCGAGCGCCGCGACCACCTCGTCCGGCGACAGGCGGCCGTCGGGGCGGTACCAGGTGTAGAGAAATCCCGGCAGGCTGCAGGCCGCCAGTGCGGTGATCTTCGTGTCGTCGAAGTCGAGGTCGCCGTCGCGCCTCGCCTGCTCCAGCAGCGGGCACAACCGGTCGTAGAAGTGGTGCGCCAACTTGAGCTGCGCCGCCTGGTATTCGGGCCGGTAGGCCTGCGGGTCGCGGTACGGGAAGAAGGCGGCCGGGTGGTGGGTGATCGTGGCACGGATCAGCCGCTCGATGCCTTCCACGACCTTCTCGCGTGCCGGGCGCATGTCGTCGGGCGCGAAGTCCATCGACGTGAGGCAATCGACGGCCGGTGCCCACGAGAGCGTCTCGAAGATCTCCTGCTTGTCGCGGAAGTAGTAGTAGACGAAGGGCTTGGTCACCCCGAGCGCGCGCACGATCTGCGCCATGGTGGTGTGTGCGTAGCCCTGTTCGGCGAAAAGCCGGGAGGCCACCTGCAGGATGCGCTCGCGCTGCAGGTCGGTGCCGGCCGTGGCCGCCCGCTGGCGGCCGTTGCCGTGCGGCAGGCGCGCATCGCGCCCGGGTGCCGTCGAGGGTTTGTGCGGTGTCGCCGAAGTTATACCCATGAGTAGGATTGTTCGGGCACGATCTGGCGAAAGCGGCTATCGCTAACCCTGAGAGACTGACGCCATGGAGACAAAACAACGAGCCCGGCCGCAGCAGCCATTGCATGCGTTCCTCGGAGACAACGCCCGCACCCGTGCAACCCGTGCCGCGTGCATCTGGTACGGCGCCGAGATGAGCTGGGCCGAACTCGACCGTGCGAGCGACGCCTTCGCGGCGCGGCTGCAGGCGCTCGGTGTGCGCAAGGGCGAGCCGGTGGTGCTCTTCCTGAACAACTGCCCGCAGTACTGCCGCCCGAGTTGCACGCCGCGCAGCAGGCGAAGCGCGACCTGCCCGCGGACTGCGAAGACTTTCTCGCCGCCATGCGCGGCGACGCGACGCCGCAGCCGGTCGCGGTCGACCTCGACGACATCGCCTTGATGACGTACACCTCCGGCACCACGGGCCTGCCCAAGGGTGCCATGCTCAGCTACGGCAATGCTCTGTTCAAGACGGCGGCGGCGGCCGACTGCAATGGCGTGACGGGCGACGACGTGCTGCTGTCGGTCGCACCGCTGTACCACATCGCCGGCATGCTGATGGGCGTCAACGTGCCCGTCATCACCGGTGCCACCTCGGTTCTGCTGCACCGGTTCGACCCGCACGCGGTGCCGCAGGCCATCGACAGGTACAGGGTGAGCTGGTGGTACAGCATCGCGCCGATGAACGTGGCGGTGATGCAGTTGCCCGACATCGGATCGTTCGACCTTTCCAGCTTGAAGATGAACCCGGTCACCAGCTTCGGCATCACCTTCACCGAAGGGCTGGCCGCGCAATGGAAAGGCTTCGCGACCCGTTGCACCTCGTTCGAGGCGGCCTACGGCCTGAGCGAAACCCACACCTGCGACACCTACACGCCGCACCATGCGCCGCGCTGGGGCACGCAGGGCGTGCCGGTGCCGGGCGTGACCATCCGCATCGTCGACGCCGACACCGGCGTCGACGTGCCGACGGGCGAAATCGGCGAGATCGTGCTGACCAGCCCCGGCACCTTCAAGGGGTACTGGAACAAGCCCGAGGCCACGGCCGCCACCTTGCGTGACGGCTGGGTGCACACCGGCGACATGGGCAAGCTCGACGCCGACGGCTACCTCACCTTCATCGGCCGCTTCAAGGAAATGATCAAGGTGTCGGGCTACAGCGTGTTCCCGGAAGAGGTGGAGACCATCCTCATCAGACATCCCGCCGTGGCCCAGGCCGCGGTGATCGCGCAGCCCGATGCGGAGAAGGGCGAGGTGGTGAAGGCCTTCATCGTCCGGAAGCCGGGCACCGATGTGAGCGTCGAGGCCCTGACGGCCTGG
>SEGN01000631.1 GCA_004211245.1 Variovorax sp. | reverse complement strand
CAGACCCAATGGGCCAAGCTGGCGGCCGGCGCGATGCTGGCCATGGCGCCGGTGATTCTGATCGGCCTGTTCGCACAGCGCCATATCGTCAAGGGGCTCACTGTGGGCGCCGTCAAGGGTGGAGGACGTCGATGAGCCAATACGGCCGTGTTCGCATGGAAGGCGTGGTCAAGAAGCATGGAAGCTTCACCGCGCTGCACGGGATGGATCTGGCCATCGAGCCAGGAGAATTCTTCGCGCTGCTGGGGCCGTCTGGCTCGGGCAAGACCACCACGCTGCGCATCCTCGCGGGGCTGGAGGAAATCGACGAGGGTCGCGTCTGGCTGGACGATGTGGACGTCACCTACCAGCAGCCGGGCGAGCGCGATGTGGCGATGGTGTTTCAGAGCTACGCGCTCTACCCGCACATGACGGTGGCGGAGAACATCGCCTTCCCGCTCCGGATGATCGGAACGCCGAAGGCCGACATCGCCGTCGCCGCCAAGGAAGCCGCGGCAAAGGTCAACATCGGCCACCTGATGGACCGCCGGCCGGGCCAGCTGTCGGGCGGCCAGCAGCAGCGCGTGGCGCTGGCACGCGCGATCGTGCGCAAGCCGCGCCTGTTCCTGCTGGACGAACCGCTGTCGAACCTGGACGCCAAGCTGCGCATCGAAACCCGCGCCGAGCTGCGGCGCCTCCAGCGCTCGCTGGGCGTGACGGCCGTGTACGTGACGCACGACCAGGAAGAAGCCATGACGGTCGCCGACCGCGTGGCCGTTTTCATGGAAGGCCGGCTGGTGCAGATCGGCACGCCGAAGGACATCTTCATGCGCCCTGCGACGGTCGCGGTGGCCGGCTTCATCGGCACGCCGCCGATGAACCTGCTGCCCGCGATGCTGTCGGGCGGGCAGGTGCGCGTGGAGGGCGTGGCGGTGGCAGCGGCTGCCGCGCCTGCGGGTGATCGCGAGATCATGCTCGGCGTGCGTCCGGGCGACCTGCGCATCGCTGCCGAGGGCATCCCGGCACGCGTGGAGTTCGTGGAAGACCTCGGCGACGCACTTGTGGTCAACCTCGCCGTCGGCACGCAGCGCATCAAGCTCAAGACCGATCCCGAAGGCATCGCACTGGCCGAAGGCCAGCCCGTTCATCTCTCTTTTTCTCCCGACGCCGCCCACCTGTTCGACCGCGCCAGCGGCCAAAGACTATGACCACCCAACCCAAGAAACCGAACGTCGTGCTGATCCTCAACGACGACATGGGCTACTCCGATATCGGCTGCTACGGCGGCGAGGTC
>SEGN01000630.1 GCA_004211245.1 Variovorax sp. | reverse complement strand
CGAGGATGTTGAGGATCGTGGTCTTGCCGCAGCCCGAGTGGCCGATGATGCAGACGAACTCGCCGCGGTCGAGCGTGAACGACACATCGGCGAACACGGGCGGCGCGGGCGCGAACGCCTTCGACAGTTGCTCGATGCGCAGGAACCCCGCGCCGCTACTCGACATAGGTGACACGCCGCTGCAGGGCAGCAAAGGAAAGATCCAACAACATGCCCACCACGCCGATCACCAGGATCGCGAAGATCACGTTGGTCAGCGACAGGTTGTTCCACTCGTTCCAGACGAAGTAGCCGATGCCGGTGCCGCCCACCAGCATCTCGGCCGCGACGATGACCAGCCAGGCGATGCCCATGCTGATGCGCATGCCGGTCAGGATGGTCGGCGCCGCGGCCGGCAGGATCACGCGGAAGGCGCGGCGCAGCGGCTTCACCTCGAGCGTGCTCGCCACCGCGAGCCACTCGCGCTTGACCGAGGCCACGCCGAAGGCCGTGTTCAGCAGCATCGGCCAGACCGAGCAGATGAAGATCACGAAGATGCCGCTGGTCGACGAATCCTTGATGGTGTAGAGCGCAAGCGGCATCCAGGCCAGCGGCGAGATGGGCTTGAGCACCTGGATGAACGGGTCGAACGCCTTGTGCAGCAGCGGCGACATGCCGATCACGAAGCCGAGCGGCACCGCCACCAGGCAGGCCAGCAGAAAGCCGAGCCCGACGCGTCCGAGCGACCAGGCCAGCTGGATCGCGATGCCCTTGTCGTTCGGGCCGTTGTCGTAGAAGGGGTTGGTCAGGTGCTTCCAGGCCGTGGCGCCCATCTCGGCCGGCGTCGGGAAGCCGGCCGACTTGACCTGGCCCGGATCCTTGCCGAGCATCTTCTGGTACTCGATCTGCTCGGCCGTCATGCCGGCCTGCGAGGGGCCCGCATTGCCCGGTGACATTGTCGCAACCTGCCAGATGCCCAGCAGCACGAACAACAGCAGGAGCGACAGCAGCGCGGCCTTGAGGTTCATCGAACGCTTCATTCGATCAAGCCGCCAGCTTGCTGATCGCAAAGCTCTTCACGTAGTCGTCGGGCTTCGGCCTTGGCGTCGGTCAGCAGGAACACCTTCTCGGCGATCTGCTTGTAGTTGACCTCGCCCTTCACGTAGCCCCAGCGCTTCATCTGCGTGAGCATCCACACCGCCATCGACTGCCACGGGATAGGGTCGAAGTCGGCGCGATCGGGCACCGTCTTGATGTTGCCGAGGCCATCGGCGAAGCGCCCGGTCAGCACCTGCGTGAGCACCACCTCGGGCTGGTTCAGGTACTGCGTGGGCGCGATCACCTTGGCGATCAACTCGCGGTTCTTCGGGTCGCGCGCCATCGCCGATGCGGTGAGCACTGCGCGCACCATGGCCGCGAAGGTGTTGGGGTTCTTCTGGATGAATTCGGTCGAGGTGCCGAACGCGCAGCACGGATGGCCGTTCCACAGATCCTTGGTCAGCAGGTGGATGAAGCCGATCTCTTCGAAGACCGCGCGCTGGTTGAACGGATCGGGGCCGAGGTAGCCGTCGATGTTGCCGGCCCGCAGGTTGGCCACCATCTCGGGCGGCGGCACCACGCGGATCTGGATGTCGGTGTCGGGGTTCAGGCCCGCTTCCGCCACGTAATAGCGCAGCAGGAAGTTGTGCATGCTGTACTCGAAGGGCACGGCGAACTTGAAGCCCTTCCACATCTTCGGGTCGCGCTTGTCCTTGTGCTTGTTGGCCAGCGTGATGGCCTGGCCGTTGGTGTTCTGGATCGTCGCCACGTTCATCGGCACCGCGTTGGA
>SEGN01000629.1 GCA_004211245.1 Variovorax sp. | reverse complement strand
CGGCGCACCAGGTAGCGCGGCTGGTAGACCTCGGATTCGATGTCGCTCGACGCGCCGTGCGCTTCGGCCGCACGCATGTGAAGCAACTGCGCGGCGTAATTCCATTCATAGAGCGCTTCGCGCTGCTCCAGCCCGTCGTAGCACTGCAGCCGCAACAGTTCGCGGTTCAATGCTTTCGACAGCGCCTTGGCCAGTTCGGTCTTGCCGACGCCGGGCTCGCCTTCGAGCAGCAGCGGCCGCTGCAGCTTGAGCGCGAGGAACACGGCCGTGGCAAGGCGCCGGTCGGCGAAATAGCCCGCTTGCTGCAGGCCTTCGACGACGGCATCGATGGTGGGAAAGATCATCCGACCCAGCTTAGCCGAGCACCTTCGCGACGGCGCGTTGCGTCAGCACGCTGATCAGGTTGGCGCGGTAGGCCGCCGAAGCGTGCAGGTCGCTGTTGAGTTCGCTCGCGTCGATCTTCACCGCGGCCGCCGACTCGGGCGTGAAGCTCTTCGTCAACGCTTCTTCCAGCCCCTTGTGACGGAACACGCCGTTGCCGGCGCCGGTGATGGCCACGCGCACGCCGCTGTCGAACTGCGCGAGGAACACACCCACCAGCGGAAAGTGCGAGGCCTTCTGGCGCAGCTTCTCGTAGTGCGCGCGCTTCGGGATCGGAAACCGGATCGCAGTGATGAGCTCGCCCTCTTCCAGCGCGGTGGTGAAGAGGCCCTGGAAGAAGTCGTCGGCCGCGATCTCGCGCTTGCTGGTGACGACCGTGGCGCCCGAGCCGAGCACCGCGCTCGGATAGCAGGCCGCCGGGTCGTTGTTGGCGACCGAGCCGCCGATCGTGCCCATCGCGCGCACCTGCCGGTCGCCGATGCGCGAAGCGAGGTCGGCCAGGGCCGGGTAGGCGGCCTTGACGTCGGCGTTGTTGGCCACATCGAGGTGGCGAGACATCGCGCCGATCGCGAGCGCATCGCCCTCCTTCCGGATGCCCGTGAGTTCGGAAACTCCGCCGAGGTCGACCAGTTGTTCGGGGGCCGACAGGCGCAGCTTCATCGAGGCGAGCAGGGTCTGGCCGCCGGCCAGCGGCTTGCCACCGGCGCCGGCGAGCTTGACGGCATCGGCGACGGAGGCCGGACGTTCGAGTGTGAAGGCGTACATGAGGTGAGTTCCTTCCTTGGGTTCAGGCGGCCGGTCGGCCTTGCGTGCTGGCGGCCAGCGACGGGGTTTGGGGCTGCTGCGTCGGCGTGGTGGCGCCCTTCTGCATCGCCTCCCACACGCGGTGCGGCGA
>SEGN01000176.1 GCA_004211245.1 Variovorax sp. | reverse complement strand
ATGGAGCGCATCGAGGCGATCTTCTCGAGCATGGGCTTCGACGTGGCCGACGGCCCCGAGATCGAGAGCGACTGGCACAGCTTCACCTCGCTCAACAACCCGCCGAACCATCCGGCGCGGTCGATGCAGGACACCTTCTATGTCGACATCGACGGCGAGGATGGCGTGCCGTACAACCTGCGTCCGCACACGAGCCCGATGCAGGTTCGCTACGCGCACCAGCACGTCAAGAAGTACGCCGGGCGCGACATGCCCGAGATCCGCGTGATCGCACCGGGCCGCACCTACCGCGTCGACAGCGACGCCACCCATTCGCCGATGTTCCATCAATGCGAAGGCCTTTGGCTCGGCGAGAACGTGAGCTTCAAGGACCTGAAGGTCGTGTTCACCGATTTCTGCCGCACCTTCTTCGAGAGCGACGATCTGGTGCTGCGCTTTCGCCCCAGCTTCTTTCCGTTCACCGAGCCGAGCGCGGAGATCGACATCCAGTTCCAGAGCGGTCCGCTGGCCGGCCGCTGGCTCGAGGTCGCGGGCTCCGGCCAGGTGCATCCGAACGTGGTGCGCAACATGGGGCTCGACCCCGAGCGTTACATCGGCTTCGCCTTCGGCATGGGGCCGGACCGGCTCACGATGCTGCGCTACGGCGTGAACGACCTGCGCCTGTTCTTCGACGGCGACTTGCGTTTCCTGAGCCAGTTCCAGTAACCAGACAAAGAGACGACGACATGCAATTCCCCGAGTCCTGGTTGCGCGAGTTCTGCAACCCGCCGCTTTCGAGCGAACAACTGGCCGAGACCCTGACGATGGGCGGCTTCGAGGTCGAGGATCGCCGCCCCGTGGCGCCGCCGTTCACGAAGATCGTGGTGGGCGAGATCAAGGAAGCCGTGCAGCATCCGAACGCCGACCGCCTGCGTGTGTGCCAGGTCGACGTGGGGCAGGGCGCAATGCTCAATATCGTGTGCGGCGCGCCCAACGCACGCGTCGGCATCAAGGTGCCCACCGCGCTGGTCGGCGCGGAACTGCCGCCGGGCGAAGACGGCAAGCCTTTCCACATCAAGCTCGGCAAGCTGCGCGGGGTCGAGAGCCAGGGCATGCTCTGCTCGGCGCGTGAACTGCAGCTGAGCGAAGACCACGGCGGCCTGCTCGAACTCGCGGCCGAAGCGCCTGTCGGCATCGATGTGCGCGAAGTGCTGCAACTCGACGATGCGCTGCTCACGCTCAAGCTCACCCCCAACCTGGCGCACGGGCTCAGCGTCTACGGGGTGGCGCGGGAACTGTCGGCGCTCACCGGCGCGCCCCTGAGGAAGCCGGTCATCGAGGCAGCCACCGTGTCGTTTGCCGACGTGCTGCCGGTCAGGGTCGAGGCGCCCGAACTGTGCGGCCGTTTTTCCGGCCGCATCGTGCGCGGGGTGGACACCCGCGCCGCGACGCCCGCCTGGATGGTCGATCGGCTCGCGCGCTGTGGCCAGCGCAGCGTCACCGCGCTGGTCGACATCTCGAACTACGTGATGTTCGAGCTCGGCCAGCCTTCGCACATCTTCGATCTCGACAAGATCCACGGCGGCCTCACGGTGCGCTGGGGTCGGCCGGACGAACAGCTCAAGCTCCTGAACGGCAACACGGTCACGGTCGATGCCAAGGTGGGCGTGATCGCAGATGAGCGTGAGGTCGAGTCGCTCGCCGGCATCATGGGCGGAGACGCCACCGCCGTGAGCGACGACGCGAAGAACATCTACGTCGAAGCGGCGTTCTGGTGGCCCGAGGCGATCCAGGGCCGCTCGCGCCGCTACAACTTCTCGACCGACGCGGGCCATCGCTACGAACGCGGTGTCGATCCGAGCCGCACGGTCGAGGTCATCGAGCGCATCACGCAACTGGTGATCGACATCTGCGGCGGCACGGCTGGCGCAATCGACGACCAGACACTCAAGCTGCCGGAGGCGAAGCCGGTGACGCTGCGCGTGGCCCGCGCCGCGCGCGTGATCGGCATGCCCCTGACGCAGGCGCAATGCGTCGGCGCGCTGCGCCGGCTGGGCCTGCCGATCGAGGAGGGCGACGGCACCCTGCGCGTGACGCCGCCGCCGCACCGCTTCGACCTGCTGATCGAAGAAGACCTGATCGAGGAGATCGCGCGCCTGATCGGCTACAACAACCTGCCGACCACGCCGCCGCTCGCGCCGATCACCGCGCGCGTTCGGCCCGAGGCGCAACGCAGCCGGTTTGCGGTGCGCCATCGCATCGCGGCGCTGGGGTACCAGGAAACCATCAACTTCAGCTTCGTCGAAGCGCACTGGGAGCAGGATCTCGCCGGCAACGCGAATCCCGTCAAGCTCCTGAATCCGATCGCGAGCCAGATGAGCGTCATGCGCTCGTCGCTGCTCGGTTCGCTGCTGCAGGTGCTCAAGTTCAACCTCGACCGCAAGGCACCCCGCGTGCGCGTGTTCGAAGTGGGCCGCGTCTTCCTGCGCGACGACGGCGTGGTCACCACCGACAGCACGGTCAAGGGCATTCGTCAGCCGATGCGCGTGGCGGGCCTGGCCTGGGGCGACGCCGAGGATTCGCGCTGGGAAGGCAAGGCCGCACGCACCGACTTCTTCGACGTCAAGGGCGATGTCGAGGCCCTGCTGGCGCCGCTGCTGCCGACCTTCGAGCCGGCCGAACATCCTGCACTGCACCCTGGCCGCGCCGCGCGCGTGCTGGTGGACGGCTGCGACATCGGCGTGGTCGGCGAACTGCACCCGCGCTGGCGCCAGAAGTGGGAACTGAGCCAGGCACCGGTGCTGTTCGAACTCGACCTCGATGCCGTGGTCGCGCGCCCCGTGCCCGTGGCGCGGCCGGTGCCTCGCCACCAGGCGGTGGAGCGCGACATCGCCGTGGTGGTGGCCGAAGCGGTCACGCACGACGCGCTGATGCAGAGCATCGCGTCCGCCTCGTCGGCGGCCGGCCTCTTGCAGGGTGCGAGCCTGTTCGATATCTACCGGCCGCAGTCCGCGAGCGGAGGCCTTGCGATGGGCGAAAAAAGCATGGCGGTGCGCCTGAGCTTCCAAAGCGATGCCGCCACGCTGACCGATGAGCAGATCGAGCCCGCCGTGCGTGCGATCGTCGACCGATTGAGCACGCAGCTCGGCGCGCGTCTGCGAGGATGAAGGCCATGGAATTCACGCTCGAAGCCCTCGAAACACCGGCGCTGACCAAGGCGCATCTGGCCGACCTGCTGTTCGAGCAGATCGGCCTGAACAAGCGCGAGTCCAAGGACATGGTCGAGGCCTTCTTCGACCTCATCGCCAGCAGCCTGATCGAAGGCACCGACGTCAAGATCTCGGGCTTCGGCAACTTCCAGATCCGCGTCAAGGCGCCGCGTCCCGGCCGCAATCCGCGCACCGGCGAGGCCATTCCGATCGGTGCGCGCCGTGTCGCCACCTTCCACGCGAGCGCCAAGCTCAAGGAACAGATTCACGGAAACATCACGGAAGACGGCGCGCAAGAGGTGGAGTGGAGCGTCGGCGCCGAATAACGCTTGGCGCTGCCGAGGTGCGTGGAGTAACCTCTGAGGTTTCGCGCGCACCGTCTTGATTTCAATGGAGAAAACACTCCCCCCGATTCCCGTCAAACGCTACTTCACCATCGGTGAGGTCGGCGAGCTCTGCGGCGTCAAGCCCCATGTGCTGCGCTACTGGGAACAGGAGTTCACGCAACTGCGCCCGATGAAGCGGCGTGGCAATCGCCGTTACTACCAGCACCACGAAGTCCTGATGATTCGGCGCATCCGCGACCTGCTCTACGACCAGGGCTTCACCATTAGCGGCGCGCGCAACAAGCTGCAGGAACTGGTGCAGCACGAGCGCGACCGACGTCGTGCGGGCGAGGTGCCGCTCGCAGGCGTCGAAGCCATCGAGATCGACCAGGAAGAATTCGATGCGGCCGTGCAGGACGAGCTCCACGACCATGCCGCGTCCTCGTCACAACCCGGCAAGAATTTGCTGATGCAATTGCGCCGCGAACTCTTCGAGATTCGCGAGCTGTTGAGCGCAGGGCACTGAGTCGGGCCGGCTATAATTTGCGGCTTCGGTGTGTGGCGCAGCCTGGTAGCGCACTTGCATGGGGTGCAAGGGGTCGAAGGTTCGAATCCTTTCACACCGACCAGAGACAGTTCGACAACGTCCCACGTTGTCCAGAAGGCCCTGAGTGAATCAACCACTCGGGGCTTTTTTGTTTTCGATGCGGCTGTCATGTGACCGACTGCACGCATCCCGTCCTTTCTCGTCGGGTTCAGGCGATCTGCCTACAAGACCGCGGTTCGACCCGGGGGACGCCGAACGCAATACGGAGTACCTTGCATCTGGGAGGAAGGTTTTTGGCGCGCGTACCGCGCCTGGAGATAACGAGATGCGTCAACTGTCCCTCAGACTTCTGGTAGTTTTTTCGAGCTTGGGCCTGGTGATCGGGACGGGTCTGTTGCTTGGGTGGACAGCGCTGCTCATCTGTCCTGCCCTGGCCCTCGCGACATTGGTGTTCTCCTCGGAGGCAGAACATTCCGGCGGCGCCCGGAACGGAAAGAAGCCGCTGCGCTTGCAGCTCACGGTGCCGGGCGGACTGCAGTAAGGTCTTGGAGGAGCCGGTCACGCCTGCGCGCGATGGTTGTGTTCGCCTACACAAGCCGCAAGCTTCGGCGCCGCTAATGGGCTTTTTTCTGGAGCCTTTATGCAAATCGCAAGACTGCTTTCGAAGACGTTGTGCCTGCCTTGTCTGGCTGTCGGTTTGATGGTCGCGGGCGCTGCAACCGCTCAGTCGACCGGCAACCCGAAGGGCACGCCGCCGCCTGTTTCGAGCGACAGTGCCAAGCCGCCCGCGAGCAGGGGCTCCTCCACTCCCGCCGGCTCCACCGACACGGGCAAGCTCACGACCGACAAGGGCAGCGCAGAGGCGCGCATGCTCACCAACCGCAGTCCCGGAACCGGCACGGCCGGTGGTCTGCCCAAGAAGAATCCGGCCGACGGCAGGCCCAGTGGCAACAAGACCGGCCCGGGCAGTGCCAACGCAAAGCCCGATCCCCAATAGCGTTGTCGTCGGCTGAATGGCCTCACCGCCGGCCGCTCACGCCTCGTTGGTGAAGCCCAGTCGCCATTGACTGTCGACCGCGAAGCTCCTGGCGAGGAAATCGACAAACTCGCGCACCTTCGGAGATGGGTGGCGAGGCTGCGGGAACACGGCGTACAGCGTGCGCGATTCCGGCGTCCAGCCCGGCAGCACGATGCGCAGGTGGTCGGTGCTGATGTCATTGGCCACCAGGAACGTGGGCAGCAGGCCGATGCCGGCCCCTTCGAGCAGGGCTTCGCGAAGGACTTGGCTGTTGTTGCACCGGCAGTCGCCGGTGACCCGCACCGTGCGCTCGCTGCCCGCACTCAGCAGATGCCACTCGTCCGGCACTTGCCCGCGGCTGTAGACCAGGCAGTTGTGCCGCTTCAGGTCCATCACCGCTGCCGGCTCGCCGTGTCGCGCGAGATAGGCCGGTGAGGCCACCATGGCGCGTGCCATGCGTGCAATGGGTCGCGCGCCCCGCATCGGCTCGCGGTCGTTGTGGCCGATCGCGATGGCCACGTCGAATCCCTGCTCGGCCGGGTCGACAAAGAAGTCGTTCAGCGTCAGTTCGAGCTTTACCTCGGGAAACCGGGCCAGAAAATCGGCAATCGTGCGGCCGAGATGCGCCGAGCCCAGGGAGATGGGCGCGCGCACCTTGAGCAGGCCTCGTGGCGTGGGGTGCAACTGGCCCGTGGATTTCTCTGCGTCTTCGATGTCGTCCAGGATCCGAACGCACTTGGCGTAATAGGTCGTCCCGGCTTCGGTGAGGCTGATGCGGCGCGTCGTGCGGGCGAGCAGGGGCGTCCCGATGTGGGTCTCCAGCCCGGCGACGTACTTGCTGACCGACCCGGCCGACATCGACAGTTCTTCCGCTGCGACGCTGAAGCTGTGTCGCTCCACCACTTTGCGAAACACGGTCATGCAGGTCAGGCGGTCCATATTCTTTCCATTCAAGAAAGCAATTCTTCTCTGATAGATTGTTTATAGCCCAATAAGAAACTGTCACGATCGGCCGCGTCGAGGAAGTTTTTTACAAATGGGCCGTATGACACGCATCCTGATCAAGAACGCCAACGTGCTTTCCATGGAC
>SEGN01000628.1 GCA_004211245.1 Variovorax sp. | reverse complement strand
CGCACGTCCAGCACTTCGGGGTGGTAGGCGCGCTCGTCGTCGAGCGTCTGCACTGCCGCGTCCAACCCTTGCACGATCTCGGCCCAGCGCCGCTTCCAGTGCCAGACGAACTCCATGTACTTCGCCGGCTTGAAGTCGTCGCCCAGCAGCACAGGCCAGTATTCCTCCGGCGGCACGGGTCGGCGCGAGCAGATCAGCGCGGCCATGAAGCCCTCGCAGAACTCCCACTGCGGGACTTCCTCGTCGCTCTCGCGCATCAGGTCGAGCTCGCGGTCGAGCACATCGAAGTCATCGGGGCCGAGCGGTTTCGGATCGGCGGAGGCGGGGCTGGCGTCAGGGCTTGTCGTCATGGTGGCGCAAAAAAGAGGCCTCTATGATGCAGCACGCCCCGGGAGTCCGACCATTTCAAACCCCATGCCCCCCTTGTTTCCGACCCGCTACATCGCCTTTGCGCTGTGCGTGGTCGGGTTGTTCGCGAGCCTCGCGACCGTGCTGCTGTGGCCGTGGATGTGGCGGGGCTGGATCGGCCTCGTCGTGTTTGCGGCGCTCACCGGCACCGGCATCCACGACCTGCGGCAGGCGCGCCACGCGATCCTGCGCAATTACCCGGTCATCGGGCATCTGCGCTTCCTGCTCGAGTACATCCGGCCGGAGATGCGCCAGTACTTCATCGAGAGCGACTCCGAGGCGGCGCCCTTCTCGCGCGCGCAGCGTTCGCTGGTGTACCAGCGCGCCAAGGGCGAACCCGACAACCGGCCCTTCGGCACGCAGCTCAACGTGACCATCGCCGGCTACGAGTGGATCAACCATTCGATGCAGCCGACGAAGCTCGCGAACCACGACTTCCGCATCACCATCGGCGCCGATTGCGCGCAGCCCTACAGCGCGAGCGTCTTCAACATCTCGGCGATGAGCTTCGGCTCGCTCTCGGCCAACGCGATCCTGGCGCTGAACCAGGGCGCGAAGATGGGCGGCTTCGCGCATGACACCGGCGAAGGCTCGATCAGCCGGCACCACCGCGTGCATGGCGGCGACCTGATCTGGGAGATCGGCTCCGGCTACTTCGGCTGCCGCAATGAGGACGGGACGTTCAGCGAAGAACGCTTCGCGAAGTCGGCGAGCGATCCGCAGGTGAAGATGATCGAGATCAAGCTGAGCCAGGGCGCCAAGCCCGGCCACGGCGGCGTGCTGCCGGGGCCGAAGGTGACGGCCGAGATCGCCGCGGCGCGCGGGGTTCCGATCGGCGTCGACTGCATCTCGCCCGCGTCGCACAGCGC
>SEGN01000627.1 GCA_004211245.1 Variovorax sp. | reverse complement strand
GATGTCGCGGGCCTCAAGAGCCACGCGCGCAAGGACGGCGACGACTACCTCATCAGCGGCCAGAAGATGTGGATCACCAACAGCCTGCAGGCCGACTGGATGTGCATGCTGGTCAACACCAGCGACGGGCCGGCGCACCGCAACAAGTCGCTGGTGATGGTGCCGATGGATTCACCCGGCATCGAGCGCGCGCAGAAGATTCGCAAGATCGGCATGCATTCGAGCGACACCGGCCTCATCTACTTCGACAACGTGCGCGTGCCGCAGCGCTACCGGATCGGCGAAGAGGGCCAGGGCTTCGTCTACCAGATGCAGCAGTTCCAGGAAGAACGCCTCTGGTGCGCGGCGAGCTCGCTGGAGCCGATGGACGCCTGCATCCGGGACACGATCGAGTGGGCGCAGCAGCGCAAGCTCTTCGGCGGCACGCTGGCCGACCAGCAATGGGTGCAATTCAAGCTGGCCGAGTTGAAGACCGAGGTGGAGGCGCTGCGCGCCCTCACCTACCGCGCCTGCGAACTGCATGTGCAGGGCACCGACGTGACCGAGCTGGCCTCGATGGCCAAGCTCAAGTGCGGCCGGCTCACGCGCGTCGTGGCCGACACCTGCCTGCAGTTCTGGGGCGGCATGGGCTTCACCTGGGAGAACCGCGTGTCGCGCCTGTACCGCGACGGCCGGCTCGGCTCGATCGGTGGCGGGGCGGACGAGGTGATGCTGGGCATCCTGGCGAAGACGATGGGCATCGCGAAGCGGGCACCGCGCTGAGGCGGCGAGCTTGCACGGCCATCCACCTTTGACTACGCTGCATGGCCCGGCGCCTGTGCATGCGTCGAAGGACGATTGCATGAAGCAGATGACGGGATTTCGCGCGGGATGCGCCGGCCTCCTCGCGGCCCTGGTGCTGGCGCTCGCCGCGTGCGGCGGAGGCGGTGGCGGCGGGGGAGGCGGCGCCGTGTTTGCACCGATCGCACCGGCGACACCGACCACCCCGGCGCCCACCCCGGTGACTTCGGCGGCGCGGGTCGAGACGCTCAGCATCACGTCGACCTTCAACGCCACGAGCTATCCGATCGAGGTCTACCTGCCCGCCGGCTACGACAACACGTCCGGCGCATTGCCGGCGGTCTACATCCTCGACGGGGACTCGGTGCTCAACCTCAACCAGTCGCGCTTCGCCAACTTCCGCAATGTGCTGGAAGCCAAGCAGAAGAAGGCGATCCTGGTGGGCATCGGCAACACGAAGAATCGCAACATCGACTACACCATGCCGGGCGGCAGCAA
>SEGN01000009.1 GCA_004211245.1 Variovorax sp. | reverse complement strand
CCCGCTGGCCTATGTGTTCAAGAAGGAACTGATCTACGTGCCGTTCTTCGGCTGGGCGATGGCGCGGCTGGACATGATCCACATCGACCGGAGCCAGAAGACGCAGGCCTTCAACAAGGTGGTGACGCAGGGCCGCGCGTTGCTGGCGCAGGGCATCTGGATCATCATGTTCCCCGAGGGCACGCGCATCCCGCGCGGGCAGAAGGGCACCTACAAGTCCGGCGGCACGCGGCTCGCCTGCGAAACCGGCGCGCCGGTGATCCCGATCGCAGTGACCTCGGCCAAGGTCTGGCCGCGCAAGGCGTTCATCAAGCGGCCGGGCATCGTCGACGTCTCGATCGGCCCGGCGATCCCGAGCGTCGGCCGCAAGCCGGACGAGTTGATGCGCGAAGTCGAAGCCTGGATCGAAGCCGAGATGCGACGTCTCGACCCGGAAGCCTACCGGTAGGGATGCCGACCGTGCGCGGGCTGCTGCAATTCACGCTCGACCTGTTCGACGGGATGTCGGCCGATGCGCCGGAGCTTCCGGTCCCGTCGACGGAAAAGTTCAAGCCCGAGCGCCCGGCCAGGCCCGAACTGTCGCTGGCCGACTCGCTCGCGCCCGCCAGCTTCGTGCACCCGCGCGCCACGCGGGAGGCGCGCCTGGGCAATGCCCGCGTGGCCTACGAATTCACGCGCGGCCAGCGCCGCACCATCGGTTTCGTGGTGGGTGCCGACGGGCTTTCCGTGCGCGCACCGCGCTGGGTGGCACTGCGCGATGTCGACGCCGCCCTGCAGGAAAAATCGGCCTGGATCCTGCGCAAGCTGGCCGAGGCCGACCAGCGCCACGCAAAGCTCGAAGCCACCCGCATCGAGTGGAGGGAGGGCGTGAGCTTCCCGTTCCTGGGCGAGCCGGTGGTGGTGCGGCTCGACCCCCGGCACGGTTTCAAGGGGGTCGGTGCGGTGCTCGAAGCCGACGACCCGGCCCAGCCGCGCACGCTGCGCATCTCGCTCGCCAACAACGCCACGCCAGCGCAGATCCGCGATGCGGCGCAGGCGTGGCTGCAACGTCAGGCGCGGCGCATCTTCATCGAACGGCTCGACCATTTCGCGCCCCGACTCGGTGTGCGCTGGAACAAGCTCTCGCTGTCGAACGCGTCCACACGCTGGGGCAGTGCGAGCGCCGATGGCGCGATCCGGCTGCACTGGCGGCTGGTGCATTTCCGCATGCCGGTGATCGACTACGTGGTCGCCCACGAACTCAGCCACCTGCGCGTGATGGACCACAGCCCGCGCTTCTGGGAGACCGTGGAGAGCGTGGTGCCGGACTACCACGTCCTGCGCAAACAGCTCAAGGACGAGGCGGTGCCGAAGTGGAACTGAGTCCGCCGCCGCCGGCGGCGGATCGGCCGTCGATCGGCTGGCTGTACAGCCACTTCGCGAGCAGCCGGGTGTAGCGCGGCATGATGATGTAGACCATCAAGGCCACCACGGCGGCGGCGGCCAGAAGGTGCTCGACCCAGTAGCCGGACAGGACGGGGGCGAATCCCAGAAGCCGGTGGAGTGCCGACGGCACGAGCATGGTGAGCGGATAGATCACCGACAGCGTGACGAGGAATTGCTTGTAGCGCTTCGCGGGCGGCTGGCCGGGATGTGGATGGAACCAGAACTCCAGGCCGCTGCGGGTTTCGACCGTCTCCTCTGCGTCCAGCAGCGGCATCACCTCGTCGACCAGCTCGCGGCGCGCAGCCGAAGCGAACCAGTCTTGCGCATGCTCGATGGAATCGAAATGGATCGTGATGGTGTAGCGCTGCCCGCCCGTCTCCGGGCGAATGACGTTGACGCCGCGGTGGCCCGGAAAGCGCGCCGCGATCGGCACGACTTTCCGCAGCCAGGCCTCGTATGCGCCCGTGGCGTGCCGCTTGACCGTCTGCTGGATGACGGCGGTGACGGTTTCCGAATTCGCCGGCCCGCGCCCGGCGATTTCCGCGAGCGAGGCCGTGCGAAGTTGCGGCTGGCGCTGATCGGCGGCCATGAACGAATCAGCTCTTGAAGAAAGCCAGCAAGTCCGGATTGATGACGTCCGCGTGCGTGGTCAGCATGCCGTGCGGGAAGCCCTTGTACACCTTGAGCGTGCCGTTCTTCAGCAACTTGATCGACTTCAGGGCCGCATCGGCGATCGGCACGATCTGGTCGTCGTCGCCGTGCATCACGAGCGTGGGTAGCGTGATGGCTTGCAGGTCCGCGGTCTGGTCGGTTTCCGAGAAAGCCTTGATGCCGTCGTAGTGCGCCTTGGCGCTGCCGATCATTCCCTGGCGCCACCAGTTCTGGATGACACCCTGGTAGACCGTCGCGCCGGGCCGGTTGAAGCCGTAGAACGGGCCCGACGCGACGTCGAGGAACGTCTGCGCCCGGTTGCCGGCCGTGCCGGCGCGGAAGCCGTCGAACACCTCGATCGGCAGCCCTTCCGGATTGTTCGCCGTCTTGAGCATCAAAGGCGGCACGGCGCTGACCAGCACGGCCTTGGCGGCGCGGCCGCTCGGCTGCCCGTGCTTCGCGACATAGCGTGCCACCTCGCCGCCGCCGGTCGAGTGGCCGACGTGGAACACGTTGCGCAGGTCCAGCGCCTCCACCACCGCAAAGGCATCGGCTGCGTAGTGGTCCATGTCGTGGCCGTCGCTGACCTGCGCCGAGCGGCCGTGGCCGCGGCGGTCATGCGCGACCACCCGGTAACCCTGCTGTACGAAGTACAGCATCTGCGCATCCCAATCGTCGCTCGACAGTGGCCAGCCGTGATGGAACATGATGGGCTGGCCGTCCTTCGGCCCCCAATCCTTGTAGAAGATCTCGACGCCGTCCTGGGTGGTGATGGTGCTCATGAAGGTTCCTTTGGGTGGTTGGAGACGCCACTGTGGCAGCAATCGGTTGCCTGGATGTTGCAGTCAACCTTGCACAGGTTTCAGTTGCAATCGATCGCGATCACGCCAGCCCCATGATCCGGTCTCCGATGGAAATGCCCCATTTGCACATTGCGGCGCCAGCGGCCAGGCGGTCTGTCTCCCACCGCGCCAGTCGCTCAGGCAGCTCGCGCGCTCCTCCCTGAAGTGCCCGTGCCAGCGTGACCGCATCGGCGGCCGCCTTTGCGGCCCCTCCCGCCGTATGAGGGCGTGGCACGAATGCGGCGTCCCCGATCAGGATGGCGCGGCCGGTCACCATGCGGGGAACGGCCAGGTCGATGATCGCCTGGATGAACGGTTCTTCGGTGGCCAGTACGAGTTCGCTGAAGCTGGGGGCCAGATGTTCGACCGCGGCCTGCCGCATTTCGCGCATCGGACCCGCTGCGACCTCGCCGGGCGGGAGCGAAAACCTGTGCGCTGCGCCGAGCCGGTCGGTGAGCAGGCGGGTCAGGTCGGGCCCTTCGGACACCTTGCGAAACCACACCCAGTTCCAGCGCCGGCGCCCGGGTTCCACGGAGCCGTCTTCGCCCGGAATCCGGTACTCCAGCAGCAGATGGTCGCGCCCTTGCTGGAACGCGAAGGTGCCCGCGAGCTTTGCGGCAGCGTCGGCGCCGAGCATCCGCTCCGGCACGAGGCCGCGCCACGCAACGTATCCGGCGTACCGAGGTTGAGACGCGGGCTGGAGTTGGGTGCGGAGGGTCGACATCGCGCCGTCTGCCCCGACAAGGATGTCGCCGCTTTCGATCCGTCCGCTGGCAAAGAGCGCGGTGACTCCGTCGCCGGACTGCTTGAAGCTGACCAGCCGCTCGCCGGCATGAAGGCTGTTCTCGGGTAGCGCGCTGCGCATCGTGCCGTAGAGCTTGTTCCAAGAGGTCTGCGTCTGCGGCATGAAGCTGCGGCTGATCACCCTGTCATGGGCGTCAAGATAGATCCGGTCGTCGGACGTTACGCCCAGAAAAGGATCGGGCGGGATGCCGGCGAAGCGAAATGCTTCCAGTACATCGGGCTGCAGCACCAACCCGCCGCCTCTGCTTTCCAGTGGCTGCGGAGATCGCTCGAACACATCGGCTTTCCATCCCGCAGCGCCCAGTGTGGTCGCGGCGAGCAGGCCTGCCAGCGAGCCTCCCACGACCAGGGCTCGGGGACGCTCGGCAGGGGCGGGGACAGGACGGTCGTGTGGCATTTGCATCTCCTGTTGCCGGGGTCCGGCGGGGTGATGCGTCCACTCTGGTCGGGGCGGGTTTCGACGGGATGTCGGCGAGCGTCGTCTTGCTTACAGCTGCAATCCTGCGGTCGGCGGCAGCTGCCTCGCCGACTGCGCCTCAGCGGGCGTAAGTCACGCCGCCGTCGACGATCAGGGTCGACCCCACGACGTAGTCTCCGGCGCGCGATGCCAGGTAGATCGCCGCGCCGGCCATGTCCTCCGGCGTGCCGATGCGGCCGGCCGGAATGCGCTCCTTGACCTCGTCGCCGTGATCGCGCGCATCCTTGTTCATGTCGGACGCGAAGGCGCCCGGCGCGATCGCGCTGACCGCGATGCGGTCCTGCGCCAGGCGCAGCGCCATGCGCTTGGTCAGATGGATCAGGCCGCCCTTGCTCGCGGCATAGGAGTAGGTTTCCTGCGGGTTGACCGATACGCCGTCGATCGATGCGATGTTGATCACCTTGGCAAGATGGTCGGTGGCGGCGGCCTTGAGCATCGGCGTGAGCGCCTTGGTCAGGAAGAAGGGCGTCTTGAGGTTCAGGTCGACCACCTTGTCCCATCCACTCTCCGGAAACTCATCGTACGGCGCGCCCCAGGCGGCGCCGGCGTTGTTGACCAGGATGTCGAGCGTCTTCTCGTGCTTCGAATAGGCGTCGACGAGTGCCTGTGCGCCTTCGACGGTCGACACGTCGGCCGGCAGCGAGACGCAGTGGCCGAAGGCCGACAGTTCCTTCGCGGTCTGGTCGCAGGCCGCGGCCTTGCGCGCCGAGATATAGACGCGGGCCCCCTGCGCCAGAAAGCCCTCGGCGATCATGCGGCCGATGCCGCGCGAGCCGCCGGTGACGAGAGCGGTGCGGCCCTCGAGCGAGAAGAGTCGGGTGGTGTCCATGGTGGCGTGTCTCCTGAAAAAGTGGAGCGCAGCTTAGTGCGGCGCGGCCGATGGCGCCGTCGCCAACGCGCCATCGGCAGCGCAGCGCGGGCCGGGTACGATCGCTCCGATGCCCGACCCGAACCCGGCCACAGCGCGCTACGGTGCCATCGCGATGGCGCTGCACTGGTTGCTCGGGCTGATGATCGTGGCCTCGTTCGGCGTCGGGCTCTACATGGCCGACCTGCCGTTCTCGCCGCAGCGCGTGAGGCTCTTCAACTGGCACAAGTGGGCCGGCATCACCATCCTGACGCTGTCGGCCGTGCGGCTGCTGTGGCGGCTCACGCACCGGCCGCCGCCGTTGCCCGCCACCATCGAAGGCGCGATGCCGCGCTGGCAGCGTGTCGTGCACCACCGAACGCTGGGCCTGCTCTACCTGATGTTCTTCGCCGTCCCGCTGTTCGGCTGGGCCTACACCTCGGCGCTGGGTTTTCCGGTCGTCTGGTTCGGCCTGCTGCAACTGCCCGATTTCGTGCCGGTGGACAGGATGCTGGCCGAAACCTTGCTATTGCCTCTGCATCGCAGCAGCGCCTTCCTGCTGGCGGCGCTGGTCGTCGTGCACACGGCCGGCGCGTTGAAGCACCATTTCGTCGACCGCGACGGCCTGCTGCACCGGATGTGGCCGGCGCGTCGCCACCGGAGCCCCTCGTGATGCGCCTGCTGCCCCTTCTGCTCGTGCCGCTGCTGGCGGCAGCGGGCCCGTCGCAGGCCGAACCCCTCGCCGCGCAGCTGCTGCCGGACAAGAGCCGGATCGCCTTCGTCAGCAAGCAGATGGGCGTGCCGGTGGAGGGCACATTCGCCAAGTTCACGGCGCGGGTCGACTTCGATCCGAAGAAGCCGGAAGGCGGCAGCATCGCCCTGGCGATCGACATGGGCAGTGCCACGCTCGGCGTACCGCAGACCGATGCCGAACTGCCGAAGGCGCAGTGGTTCAACAGCGCGAAGTTCCCGCAGGCCAGCTTCGCGTCGAGCGCCATCCGGGGGCTCGGCGGCGGCCAGTTCGAGGTTGCGGGCCAGCTCACGCTGAAGGGCCGGACGCAGGACATCGTGGTGCCGGTGACGATCACCCAGGCATCGGGCCAGTCGGTGGCGGTCGGCGGCTTTACCATCCAGCGCCTGGCTTTCAAGGTCGGCGACGGCGAATGGGCCGACACCTCGATGGTCGCCAACGACGTGCAGGTCCGCTTCAAGTTCACGCTCGCCGGGCTCGGCCCGCTCTGACCCCTCCCATTGCCGCAACGGACGTCCCATGACCCGCCCCTTTCTCCCCACTGCCGCGCTTGCGCTCGCGTTGTCCGCGTCGGCGCAGGCCCAGGCGCCGCTCGGCCCCGATTTCACCGCGCCGCCGATGGCGATGATGCCGGCCGGCGGGCCGGTCAGGGGCGCGAGCTATGTCATCGACCCGACCCACACTTTCGTCAACTACGAGATGGGCCACTATGGCACCACCACCAACCGCGGCCGGTTCAGCACCACCGACGGGCTGGTGCAGATCGACGACACGGGCAGCAACGGGAAGATCGACATCACGATGGACATGACGTCCATCAACACCGGCGTCGACCTGCTGAACCGGCATGTGCAGAGCAAGGACTTCTTCAATGTGGCGGCGTTCCCGACCGCGCGCTTCCAGGCCGACAGGATCGCCTTCAGCGGCGACAAGGTGACCGAGGTGAACGGCTCGCTCACGCTGCTCGGCCAGACCCGGCCGGTGCTGCTGAAAGCCAGCCGCTTCAATTGCTACCTGAACCCGCTGATCAAGCGCCAGGTGTGCGGCGGTGATTTCGAAACCACTGTCGAGCGCAGCCAGTGGGGCATTCTGTGGGGGCTGAACTTCGGCTTCGAGGACAAGGTGCGGTTGCTGGTGCAGGTGGAGGCGATCAATCTCAAGCCGTGAGGCAGGCTTCACTACAATGGCGACCGTCACGCCGTCTGCTCAAGCCGCCGACGCGGCCACCGCTGGGGGTGTTGGCACGACCGCAAGGCGTGCCGACTGAGAGAGTCCCTTCGAACCTGATTGAGGTAATCCTCGCGCAGGGAAGCACGTTCCGAGGCATGCCGGCCCTCTCTTTCTCGCGCCGGCATGCGTGGCCTCGAACGCTCGCCGACCTGCCTTCTGCAATGAGCTGCACATGGCACATCCTTCGGTCTCACCTTTGCGTCGCCTGCGACTTTCGCTGGTCTCGCTGTCGCTTCTCTCCTGCGCCTCAGCCTGGGCGCAACAACCGCCGGCTGGTGCCGTGGTACCCACGCCAGGCGGGCACATGCTGGCCGAAATCCAGGTCATCCCGCGGCCGGCCGGCACGGCGACCGACCGCTACAAGCATGTCGACGCGGCCATCGCCGTCATCCAGGGCTCCGGTCTTCGCTACGAAGTGCACGGCCTGGGCACCGTCGTGGAAGGCCCGCCCGAGAAGATCTGGCCGCTGTTGCAAGCCGTCCACCAGGCCACGCTCGAAGCCGGCGCCGAGCGCACGCTGAGCATCATCAAGGTTTCCAGCGGGGCCCAGGCCGGCGGGCCGCGTGTCGAAGACCTGGTCCGCAAGTTCCGGAACTGAGGTTCAGGCACGCCCGCGGGTTTTTCCCAGCAGCGCACGCGCGCGCTCGACGATCGGCTTGTCCAGCATCCTTCCGTTGTGCTGGATGGCGCCTCGCCCCTCTGCCACGGCGGCGTCGAAGGCCGCCACGATCCCGGCAGCTTCGGCCAGCTCGGCCTCGCTGGCGCCGAAAGCCTCGTTGAGCACCGCCACCTGCCTGGGATGGATGGCCAGCGCTCCGGTAAAGCCTGCGTGGCGCGCGGTACGGGCCATGCGACCAAACAGCCCGAGGTCTTCAATCTCGGCCAGGCTGCCCACCACGCCCCAGGCAGCCCGGCCGTGGGCTCGCGCGGCCAGCGCCACAGCGTGCGCCGGATAGCGCATCGACTCGATGGTCGGCACCACGCCGAGGCCGTTGGCGTAGTCCTCGCTCCCGAACACCAGGCCCACCACCTGGTCGCTGGCAGAGGCGAGTTCCACCGCGCGCAGCACGGCGACGGCCGACTCCAGCAGCAGCACAAGGCTGGTGCCGGCGTGGCGGGTGCGCTCGGCGATCTCCAGCACCTGGGCCGGCTCCTCGGTCTTGGGCAGCAGGATGCCGGCCAGTGGCGTGGCGAGCGCCGCCGCGAGGTCGGCCTCGAGCAGCGCCGGGTCGTTGTTGACCCGCACGAACACCGGCAGGCCCTGAGCCGCGATGCGCTCGACCACGCCTGGCAGCGCGCGGCGCGCAGCCTCCTTGGCATCGGGGGCGATGGCGTCCTCCAGGTCCACGATGATCGCGTCGGCCCCGCGCGTGCCCGCCTTGGCGATGAACTGCTCCGACAAGGCGGGCACGAAGAGCTGCGAGCGCAGCGAGAGCGCTTGTTCGAGTTTCATGAAGCGATGACTTTCCGGGCAATGAGTTCTTCGATGGCGGCTTCGCCCAGCCCGGCGCTTCGCAGCACCTCGCGACTGTGCTCGCCCAGTCGGGGGGCGGCGCGCGCCAGCCCGCCGGGCGTTCCCGACAGGCGCGGGATGATCGCATGCATGGGCAGCGATCCGGTGTCGGCATCGGGCACCTCGACCATGATGCCGCGATCGACAACGTGCGGGTCGGTCACGATCTGCGAGATGTCGTACACGGGACCGACGGTCACTTCGCGCTCGCGGAAAAATGCAAGGTTCTCGTCCAGTGTGCGGGCCGCGATGAAGGCACCGATGATCGCGTCCAGCGCCTCGACATTGGCGAGACGGTCGGCGTTGGTCCTGAAGCGCGGGTCGCTGATCAGGTCGGCACGGCCGATGGCGCGCAGAAGCCGCTCGGTCATCCCCTGCGTGGATGCCGACAACGCCACCCAGTCGCTCCCCTTGGTGGGATAGATGTTGCGCGGCGCCGAGATCGAAGTGCGGTTGCCGGTGCGTGCCGGCACCTTGCCGCTCACGTGGTGCGCGGCTGCGTCCGGCCCCATGATCGACAGCAGCGGCTCGATCAGCGACAGGTCGATCATCTGCCCCTGGCCGCCGTGTGTTTCCACTTCGCGCAGCGCGGCGGTCACGGCGAAGGCGCCGTAGAGGCCCGCCACCATGTCGGCCAATGCCATGTTGGGCAGCATCGGCGGACTGTCGGGTGCGCCGTTCTTGGCGGCGAACCCGGACATTGCCTCCACCAGGCTGCCGAACCCGGGCTGGTTGCGATACGGGCCGGTCTGGCCCCAGCCGGTCAGGCGCACCACGACCAGCAGCGGGTTGATGGCGTGCAGCACCTCGAGGCCAAAGCCCATCTTCTCCAGCGTGCCGGGGCGATGGCTCTCCATCAACACTTCGGCCGTGGCGACAAGTTGGCGCAAGACGGCCTTGCCGTCTTCCTGGCGCAGGTCGATGGCAAGGCTTTTCTTGTTGCGTGCGTAGACTTTCCACCAGACCTCCACGCCCTCGGGGTGCGCCGGTCCGTGTTCGCGCCAGTGGCGCAACGTGTCGCCGCCGTCGGGGTCCTCTACCTTGATGACGTCGGCGCCGAAATCGGCGAGCTGCAGCGACAGCATGTTGCCGGCCACCAGCCGCGTGAGATCGAGCACCCGCACCCCGCGCAGCGGCCCGGCATGCCGCGGATCGAACGCGACGCTATGCATCGGTGCCGGGCGCCGTGCGCAGGTGGTGGTCGGTCGCGCTCTGGAAGGCATGCCCGAGCCGCAGCACTGTCGGCTCGTCGAACCAGGCGCCGGCCAGTTCGAGTGACATGGGCAGGTTCTGGCTGGTGAAGCCGCAGGGCACCGCGAGGCTCGGGATGCCGGCGATGGGCCACACGCAGCTGAGGCGCGGGATGCGGCGAATCGCCTCGCCGAAGTCGAGCCCGTCGGACGCCGGCGCGGTGGCTGGCGTGGTGGGCGAAAGAATCGCGTCCAGGCCTTTGAACGTGCCGCGGAGGCGATGGCGCCAGTTTTCCATCCAGCGCATGGCATGCGCGTATTGCACGCCACTCACCTTCTCGCCCAGGCGCATGCGCATGAGCACGTCGGCGCCGTAGTCGCCTCCGCGCTCGGCGATGCGCTCGGCGTGCAGGCGCATCGCATCCGCGGGGATCATGGTGAAGCTGAGGTTCTGCTGCGCGTTCTCGGGCTCGACCAGATCGATGTCGACGAACTCCACGCCGAGCCGGCGGAAGACCTCGATGGCGCGTTCCATGGCCGCTGCGATCTCGGGGTCGAGGTCGTCGAAGAACCAGCGCCGCATGATGCCCACACGCAGGCCCTTGACCGGCTCGTTGAGCGTGGCGAGGAAGTTGGGCACCGGCCGGTCGACCGAGATCGGATCGGCCGGGTCGTGACCTGCAATGGCCGCGAAGATGCGCGCCACGTCGCTGACGCGGCGCGCCAGCGGGCCCAAAGTATCGAAAGGCGGGCTGACCGGCAAGGCGCCGCTGCTGGAGATCCGTCCCACCGTGGGCCGGAGACCGGCCACGCCGTTGAAAGACGCGGGCAGGCGGATCGAGCCCGCCGTGTCGCTGCCGATGGAGCCGACACACATCCCTGCCGCGACCGATGCGCCCGAGCCTCCGCTGGAGCCGCCGGCAATGTGGCCCGTGTTCCAGGGATTGCGCACCGGGCCGAAGTGCAGGCTCTGGCTGGTCGGGCCGAAGACCCACTCGTGCAGATTGGCCTTGCCCACGATCACCGCGCCATTGCGCACAAGGCGATCGACCACGAACGCGTTGGACGAGGCGACGTTGTCGCGCAGCATGCCCGACGCGGCCGTGGTGGGCACGCCGGCCACGTCCACGTTGTCCTTGATGCTGATGGTCATGCCGTGGAGCAGGCCGCGGTATTCACCTTGGGCTGCCGCCTCGTCCAGCGCCTCTGCCGCCTGCATGGCCTCGTCCGGCATGGCGCGGATCATGGCGTTGATGGCCGGGTTGAGACGTTCGATACGGTCGAGCGTCTCACGGGTTTGCTGGACAACGCTTCTCGGTGCAGTGCTCATGAACTCGGATCTCCTTGGTGCGCGGTTCGAGGACGGAGGAATGGGATGGCCACACAAAGTTTATCTCATGCAATGGAATAAACGTTTTGACAACTGAAATGAAAATGGCCAATAATTTGTGCAGAGAACAACCATCTCATTGAGTGAGATACAACATGTCTTTCCCAAGATGATCGATATCGACGTTGCTGCAGAGGCCATGCCCACCCAGGCCTCGCTCACGCAGAGTCTGGATCGGGCCGTCGGCCTGTTGGAGGAGGTGGTCAACCATGCAGGCGACGGCGCCTCGCTGCCCTTCCTGGCCGAGGCGACCCGGCTGTCGAAGCCCACGGCACATCGGCTGCTGACAGGCCTGCGGAACCTGCAGCTGGTCGACTACGACGAAAAGACGCGCCTCTTTCATCCCGGCCTGAAGATCTATCGCATGGGCCTGGCCGCCGCCGCCCGCTTCGATCTGGTCCAACTTGCACAGCCCTGCATGGCCGCGCTGGCACGGGAAACCGGCGACACCGTCTATCTTTCGCTGCGCTCCGGCGACAGTGCCCTCTGTGTGGCGCGCGAGCTGGGCGCGTTTCCGATCCGCACGCTGACACTCGAAGTGGGCGATTACCGGCCACTCGGTCTGGGCGCTGGCAGCCTTGCGCTGCTGGCCGCGCTGCCCGACAGCGAAGCGGACCAGGTCATAGCGCGCAATCGCGAAAAACTGGCCAGCCACCCCAACTTCGACGCCGCCAACCTGCGCTCGCTGGTCCGCCAGACGCGCGAGCAGGGCTTCTCGCTGAACAACGGGCTGATGCTGCCCGAAATGGTCGCCATCGGGGTCATCGTGCGCGATATCGCCGGCCGTGCGGCGGGTGCGCTGTCGATCGCCAGCATCACCAGCCGCATGCAGCCCGAGCGGCGGGAGTCGATCGTGGCTCTCATGACGCGGCAGGCACGCGCCCTGGAGCAAGCCCTGGGTCTGGTGCAATCACAACCAGACGCACTCGCATGAGCGCCGTTGCAGGATTCAAGCGCAAATTGCGCGAAGGGTCGCCGGTCTCGGTCATCAACATCGATTACGTCAGTCCGGCGCTGGTGGAGTTCCTGGCCCGTCCCGAAATGCGGCTCGACGCCGTGATGCTCGATGCCGAGCAGGGCAGCCCCGACTTCCAGGGGATCGAGGACATGGCCCGGGTCGCCCGCCTCTCGGGGCTGTGCGTGCTGGTGCGGCTGTTCTCGCCCGAGCCCTGGCTGGTCGAACGCATGCTCCTGCGCGGCATCGACGGCATCATCGTGCCCCGCCTGGATTCGGCCGAACAGGCACGCGCGGTGATCGACGCGGTGCGGTATTGCCAGCCGAAGGACGCCGACGACAAGGTGGTCGTGGTGCAGGTCGAGAGCGCCGCAGCGCATGCCGACCTGGATGCCTTCCTTGCGACCGAAGGCATCGACGCCTATTTCATCGGGCCGGTGGATCTCTCGCGCAGCATGGGTCATGCCGGCGACTATGCGCAGGCGCCGGTGCAGGCCGCGATCGACGACATCCTCCAGCGTTGCCGGGCCGCGGGCCGCGCGGCCGGCACGATGGTCAAGCCGGGCGATGCCGACCAGTGGATCGGTCGCGGCGCTCGCTTTCTCTATTTCCACGTCAACGACTGGCTCCGGATCGGCGCGCGCTCGTTCCCGCTGGCGGCCGCCTGAGGCGCGCGACAAAGACCTTCCGACCCACCCATGGACATGACGCCTCCCCCTGACTCCCTGAACGCCGCCTCCGCTGCGGCGCCCGACCGATCGGTCTACCAGCCCTCGCAGGAGGGCCTCTACTTTCCGCAGCGCCCGGTCTTCGCGACGCTGGCGGAAGAGCGCCTGCACCGAAAGCAGCGTCTGGCCGCGGTGTGCCGCGTGTTCGCCCGTTATCGCTACGAGTACGGCTTCGCAGGTCACGTGACGGTGCGCGACCCGGAATTTCCGGACCGCTTCTGGACCAATCCCTTCGCAATGGACTTCGGCCGCGTGCGTGTCTCCGACCTCCTGCTCGTCAGCCACGACGGCAGCGTGCTGGAGGGCAAGTGGGCGGTGAATCGCGCCGGCTTCGTTCTGCATGCGGCCATCCACATGCAGCACCCGCACGTGCTCGCCTCCTGCCACATGCACACCTCCAATGGCATGGCGTGGGCCGCGCTCGGCCGGCCGCTGGCCCCGATCACGCAGACGGCTTGCGGCTTCTACGGCGACCATGCCGTCATCACCGAGGAAGCCGGCGCCGTGGTGGTGGACAGTGATGCAGGCCAGGCAGTGGCCGCGGCCATGGGAAGCAACAAGGCCGCCATCCACCAGAACCACGGGCTCTTCACCGTGGGCCGCGAGAGCGTGGACGAGGCAGCCTGGTGGTTCATCGCGCTGGAGCGGGCCTGCGAGATCCAGCTCAAGGCCGAGGCCACCGGACACCCGCTCAAACTGGTCAGCCCCGAGGCGGCCGAACATTCGCGCAAGCACCTCGCCACGCCCTTCATGGCGTGGCTGCACTTCCAGCCGATCTACGACGCGATTGCGCGCTCCGATCCCGATCTCTTCGACTGAATCCTCTTCTCGCCTTTCCATCCATCCGCAACTTGAGAAAGTCCTCCATGAAAGCTCTCAAAACCCTGTTCAAGGGCGCACTCGTTGCCGCCTGTGCCGTCGCCGCCTTCAGCGCCGGCGCACAGCAGAAGCCGCGCAAGCTGACCTATGCCACGTTCTACAGTGCAAGCGAGTTCTACGAGATCTCGGCCAAGTACTTCATGGAGGAGGTCACCCGCCGCACCAATGGCGCCGTGACCTTCGAGTCGTACTACGGCGGCACGCTGCTGAAGACGGCCGAGATCGCGGGCGGCCTGAGCAAGGGCGCGGCGGACATGGCGTCGGGCGTGCCCGCGGCGTTCAACCCGCGCGAATTTCCGCTCACGGGCGTTGTCATGCCCTTCATCTCGGAAAACCCGATCGCCGTGACGCACGCCTTCCGCGAACTGGTCGCGAGCACCCCCGAGCTGCAGCAGGAATACACCCGAAACAACCAGAAGCTCCTGTGGGCGCTGGCCTCGGGCGAGAACTCGCTGTGGTCCAACAAGCCGATCAACACTGCCGCCGACCTCAAGGGCGCGCGCATCCGCGCCATCATCGGCGTGGCGGACGGCATCAAGGCACTGGGCGGCACGCCCATCAGCATTCCCTGGGTCGAGGCACTTGAACTGGTGCAGCGCGGCGGCGCCGAAGGCGTGAGCGGCACACCGTTCAACCAGGCCGTGGCGACCAAGGTCTACGACATGGCGCCCTACGCTTCCAACGCAGGGCGCATGGGCGTCTACACGCCGGTCACCTGGGCCATGAACCTGGACACCTGGAAGTCCTTCGACCCCGCCACCCAGCGCGTGTTCGACGAAGTGGCTGCGTCTGTCATCGACAAGTACTTTGACGCCTACAAGGGCGAGATGGACAAGATGGTGGCGCAGGCCCGAGGCTCGAAGATGAAATACGTTGCGATGGAGGAGGCCGAGGCCAAGCGCTGGCAGGCCACCGCCTTCCCCGCGATCCAGGCGAAGTGGGCCGAGACAGCGTCCTCGCGCATCAAGGACCCCAAGCAGTTGAGCGAGCGCTTCACCACGCTGGTGCGCAAGTACGAAGGGCAATACCCCTACGTCCCCGGTTTCGACCGCCTCGCGCAGAAATAAACAACCCATTGGCCCTCGCGCAGCGCAGGGCTCGGAGCCAACAACGTGTACAGGCAAATCTCGGGCGCCTTGCGGCGCCTCAGTCTCGTGCTGGGCGCCATCGCAGGGGCCGGCACCGCCGTGCTGATGCTGACGGTGGTGCCTGACCTCATCGCACGAAGCTTCTTCGGCGAGGCGGTCTACGGCATGTCGGAGACGGGCATCTTCGTACTGGTGATCGTGGTGTTTCTTGCGCTCTCCACGGCGCAGGTGCGCAAGGAACACTTCCACGTCGGCGTGCTCGACTCGTTCGTCAGCCGCCGCACTGCGAGGCTGCTGTGGATCTGGCGTCATGCCACCTCGGCCATCATTTGTGGCCTCTTCGGCTGGTACGCGACGCTCGGCGCCATCGCGTCGACCCGCAGTGCGGAGCAGTCCTATGCCGTGATCGAGTACCCCATCTGGCCGGCCAAGATCGTGGTGGCCGCGGGCCTGATCCTCCTGATGGTGCAATTCTTGATGGACTGCTACGAAGCCATCCGCACGCCCGACTATGTTCCCAACGGCGAGCAGGCGAGCGCCACTGAATCTGCGGGTGCCCTATGACATCCCTTGAAATCGGCTACGTGATGGTGGCCGCCGTCATCGGGCTTCTGGCGCTCGGCCTGCCGGTCGCACTCAGCCTGATGGCGGTCGGCGCGTGCGGCCTTTTTGCGATCCGTGGCGTGCGCGGGACCACCTTCTTGCTGGAAAACCTGCCCTACTCGAGCACCGCCAACCTGGCGCTGATCGTGATTCCGCTCTTTATCCTGATGGGGCATTTCGCGTTCTCCGCAGGACTTTCGGACAAGGCCTACAAGGCGGCCAAGAGCTGGGTTGGCCACATCGCGGGCGGGCTGCCGATCGCGACCGTGTTCGCCTGTGCCGGCTTCGCGACCGTGTGCGGTTCGAGCGTGGCCACCGCCGCGACCATCTCGAAGGTGACGATTCCGGAGATGCTTCGCGCCGGTTACGACCAGCGCATGGCCGCGGGGCCGGTGGCGATCGCGGGCGCGCTGGGCATCCTGATCCCGCCCAGCGGCATCCTGGTGATCTACTCGATCGCGACCAACGTGTCGGTCAGTGACCTGTTCATCGGGGCGCTCATTCCCGGCATCCTGACGGCACTGGTCTATGCCTTCGGCATCTACTTCATGGTCCGGCGCGATCCCGAACTGGTGCGCCGTACACGCATGCCGAAGGCGTCGTGGGGCGAGCGCGCCCGCTCCACCGCCGCGGCATGGGAAGTGGTCGTGCTTTTCCTGGTGGTGATCGGCTCGATCTACACCGGCCTGGCGACCGCCACCGAGGCGGCCGGAATCGGCGCTGCGCTGGCGCTGGTCTTCGCGCTGTTGCGCAAGGGGCGCAAAGGCTCGATCTGGAAGGGCCTGGTGGAGACGGGGTCCAGCACGGCGTCGATCTTCCTGCTGATGATCGCCTCGGGCGTGTTCAGTGTCGCGCTCGGCACCACCCAGCTGCCCGCCGAACTCGCGAAGGCGGTGGCCGGCATGGACCTTTCGCCCACCATGCTGCTCTTCCTGCTGGTGATCCCCTACCTGATCCTGGGCTGCCTGATCGACGGCATCTCGATGATCTTCATCACCATGCCGATCGTGTTTCCGATGGTGCAGGCCGCCGGCATCAACCCGGTGCTCTTCGGCATCCTGGTGACCAAGCTGGTGGAAGTCGGCGCGGTCACTCCGCCAGTGGGCATCAACGTGTTCGTGGTGCAAGGATCCGTGCCGGGCCTGCAGCTGGGTCAGATCTTTCGCGGCGTGGTGCCCTTCATCTTCATGGAACTGGCCCTGATCGCGCTGATGATCGTCTTCCCGCAGATCGTGACGGTTGCCCTGTGAGCCACACGACGAACATGGACGAGATCCTCGATTCAGGGGCGACCCGGCTGCGCGACGCGTTCCTTGCGCGCACGCTCTCTCCGGTGGAGGTGACGCGCGCTTATCTGGAGCGGATCGCTGCGCGCAACGAGCACCTGCATGCCTATCTCGACGTGTATGCCGAAGGCGCGCTGCGGCAGGCCGAGGCGAGCGAGAAACGCTTCGCCAGCGGCCTGCCGGTGGGCCTGCTGGAGGGCATCCCTCTGGCGCTCAAGGATCTGATCCATATCGCCGGCCATCGCACCACGGCCGGCTCGACGGTCCATGCGCAGCGCGGACCCAGCGATCGCACGGCCACTGTCGCGGCACGCCTGATGGGCGCGGGCGCGGTGGCGCTCGGCAAAGCCAACCTGGTGGAGTTCGCCTACGGCGGCTGGGGCACCAACGCCGGCCTGAAGTCGCCTCATAACCCCTGGGACATGCGCGTGCCGCGCAGCGCGGGCGGCTCCAGCAGCGGCTCCGGCGTGGCGGTGGCAGCAGGGCTCGCGGCCGCCGCCATCGGTACCGATACCGGCGGCTCGGTCCGCATTCCCTCGGCCTTTTGCGGTCTCACCGGCCTCAAGACCACCCAGGGCCGGGTGAGCAACCATGGATTCGAGTTGGTGAGCCACACGCTCGACACGGTCGGCCCGATGGCCTGGACAGCCGAAGACGCGGCTCTGTTGCTACAGGCCATGCACGGCCCCGATCCTCTCGATGCAGCCACGCTGGCTCACGCGCCGGAAGACTTCCTGTCGCGGCTGCGCGAGCCGATCGACGGCCTGCGCATCGCGGTCGCGCCCGACCACGTGCTGGGCAACGTCGAGCCCTGCATCGCGGCGGCAGTCGTCGAAGCCGTGCAGGTGCTGCTGTCGCTCGGCTGCTTGCGCCATGACCCGGCCTTCGCCAATGTCGACTTCTTGGCCGACCAGGCGGAGACGGGCATCATCATTTCCAGCGAGGCCCATGCAGCGCACGGTCATCTGCTGACCGGCACGCCCCCCGCGGGCGATGCGGCCTCGCGCGGGCGGCTTCTGAGCGGCGCCGGCATCTCGGCGCCGCGCTACGCCACGGCCCTGGTCGAGCGAGCCCGGCGCGGCCGCGAGTTCGCCCGCATCTTCGAACGCACCGACCTGCTGGTGCTGCCCACGTTGCCGATCACCGCCCAGCCGCTCGACTCGCTGGACGAGAACGACCTTTCGCCCAGCCGGCTGACCCGCTTCGTCGGCTACTACGGGCTGTGCGCGATCGCGCTGCCCTGCGGACTCTCGCCGCAAGGCCTGCCGATGTCGGTGCAGCTCGTGGCACCTGCCTTCCACGAAGGCCTGCTGCTGCGAGCAGGCGCGGCCTTCCAGTCGGTCACGGACTTCCACCGTCGCCGGCCCACCCTTGACTGAATCGACAGAATGACCCAAGACACGACCGCTTCGCACAACGAAACTCTCACCATTTCCGGCGGCGAAGCCATCGCCCGCATGATCCGCGCGTTCGGTGGCGGCCCGATGTTCGGCATGGGCGGCTTCCAGGTGCTTCCGCTCTACGAAGCAGCACGCAAGCTCGAGATGCCGCACCACCTCATCCACGACGAACGCAATGCAGTCTTCGTGGCCGACGCCTATGCCAAGGTCAGTGGCCGGGTCGGCCTGGCCGACGCCACCGTCGGGCCGGGCGCCACGAACATGGTGACCGCGCTGGCCGAGGCACTGCACGCCGGCTCGCCGGTCGTCTGCGTGGTCGGCGACACCCACCGCGATCATTCGTGGAAGAACATGACGCAGGAGACGCGCCAGGTCGACGTGCTGCGTCCCATGTGCAAGGAACTCATCCGGGTCGAATCGATCCGCCGCATCCCCGAACTGATGCGCCGCGCGTTCGCCGTGGCCACCACCGGCCGACCTGGCCCGGTGGTGGTGGACGTGCCCGAGGACGTGATGCACGACACCTGTGAATTCACCGAACGCGATTTCTTCGCCAACCCGGCCTACCAGGGAGTGCCCGCGCTGCGTGCCCGGCCGGACGCCGAGTCGGTGCGCCGCGCGGCGGACCTGCTGGCCCAGGCACGGCATCCGATCATCCTTGCCGGCGGCGGCGTGCACTTGTCGGGCGCTGCGCAGACCCTCACGGATTTCGCGCGTGCCACCTGCATCCCCGTGGCGCATACGCTCACCGGCAAGGGCGCCATTCCCTGTATCGACCCGCTGAGCGCCGGCCTCTTCGGCCGCTATGACCGCATCGCAAACAAGCTGATCGAGGCGAGCGACCTGATCCTGGTCGTGGGTTGCAAGCTCGGCGAAATCGCCACCAAACGCTACACCGTGCCCGCGGGCGACAAGACCATCATCCATCTGGACATCGTGGCCGAAGAATTCGGCCGCACGCTCGAACCGGAGGTGATGCTGTGGGGCGACGTGAAGCTGGGGCTCGAGGACCTGCTCGCAGCGCTGGGCGACCGCGCCGTCGAACTCTGCAAGCGGCTGGCGCCATCGGCGGCCGAGGTTCCGCGCCTGATGGCCCGCTGGCGCGAGGAGGTGTCGCCGCGGCTCTATTCCGACGAGAAGCCGATTTCGGTGGCGCGTCTCATCACCGAGATCAACAAGGTATTGCCCGAGGACGGCATCCTGGTGGCCGACGGCGGATTCGCGGCGCATTGGGCGGGCCTGCTGTACGACACCAAGCAGGCCGGCAGGGGCTTCGTGCCGGACCGCGGCTTCGCCTCGATCGGCTACGGACTGCCCGGCGCCATCGGCGCCAAGCTTGCGGCCCCGGGGAGGCAGGTCTTCAGCCTCACCGGCGACAGCGGCTTCTGCATGGTGCTGGGCGACCTCGAGACCGCCAAGCGGCTCGAGCTGGACTTCACGATCATCGTGGTGAACAACGCCGCGTCCGGCTATGTGAAGGCGCTGCAGCACCTGGTCTATGGCGAAGGCAAGCACATCAGCGCGGACCTGAACGAGGTGAACTTCGCACGCGTGGCGCAGGCCTTCAACTGCACCGGCATCCGCGTGGAGGATCCGGCCGAGCTCGAGGCCGCGCTGCGCCGGGCGCTGACGATACGCGGCCCCGTGGTGCTCGACGTGTTGGTCACGCGGGATCCCGCCAAGATGCTGCCGGGTGTCGACAGTCGCGCCGCCGTCATCAAGAAGGGCGACCGAATTGCCTGATGTTCCGCGCCGCCGGGTCGGTGTCATCGGACTCGGCCGCATGGGCGGCGCGATGGCGGCCCGGTTGCTCGCGTCCGGCCATGCAGTCGCGGGATTCGATGTGAATGCATACGCGATCGTCCAGCTGGTCGCGGGCGGCGGCGAGGCGGCCGGCGGCCCCGCCAGCGCCGCGCGCGGCGCCGAGGTGCTGCTGGTCATGGTGCACGACGCGGCGCAAGTCGAGCAGGTCCTCTTCGGACCCGCGCGCAGCGACCACGGCGACGCAGGCCCGCACGCCGGTCGGCTCGGGGCAGTCGATGCGCTGTCGCCGGGCTGCGTGGTCTGGCTCGCCAGCACCGTACCGCCGGCCTATGCTGCGGAGCTCGGCCAACGGCTGGCCGCACGCGGCGTCGACTTCATCGACGGGCCGGTGAGCGGCGGCACGACGGGCGCGGATGACGGCCAGCTGGTGGCCATCTGCGGCGCCACTGCGCAAGCCATGGACGGCGCCGATTTCGCACTGCGCGCCTGCACCCATCGCATTCATCGCGTCGGGATGCCAGGTGCCGGATCGACCGTGAAAATGATCAACCAGCTGCTGGTCGCAGCGCATTCGGCGCTGGCGTGCGAGGCCATGGCGCTCGCGATGCGCGCGGGGGTCGATCCGCTGCAGGTCATCGACGTGATTGCCGAGAGCGCGGGCAGTTCGCGAATGTTCGAGAAGCGCGCGCCGCGCATCGCAGCAGGCGACCATGCCGTGCACGCGAGCATCGACACATTGCGCAAGGATCTGGGAATCGCAATCAGGGCGGCGGAGCAGGTCGGGGTCGAGCCCGTGATCGGCCGGTGTGTGCAAGGCTTGCTGGACGCCGCTTCCGGGTCCGGGCATGGTGCGGAAAGCGACACTTCCCTGGTCCGGCATTTCCTGACCGCTCGCACCGACCACGAAGACCTTCGATAGCGGCCGCAAAGGTCGACCTGGGAACCGGACGGCCCCCGGAAGCCATCGTCCGTCTGCCCGGGCTCGGGATCGCCCCGCGTGCAGACAGGGTCAAAGAAAACCCTCCGGTGTCAGCGGCGCCAGGATCTCGAGCACGGTGCGGCTCCAGAAGTCGGAGTCGGGCTCCACGGTCAGGACCTCTTGTGCGCCGGCCGGGCCGCTGACCCATTCGATGTTCTCGGTGCCGGCGGCGAAGCGCAGCCGGTAGGCGCCTTGCTGCTTCAGCACTTCGATCAGCTTGAGGGCCTGCTGCGCCATCTCCGGGCTCTGCACGAACAGGCCGATCTCGGTGTTCAGCAGATCGGAGCGCGGGTCGAAGTTCATCGAGCCGATGAAGAGGATGCGCCGGTCGATCACCGCCGACTTGGCATGCAGCCGGCCGATCGAGGAGCCGAAGAGTCCCAACCGCACGCTGGCGCGCGTGCGCACCGAGCTCAATTCGTGCAGTTCCATGCCGAGCCGCAGCATGTCGGGCCGGTAGCGCCGGTAGCCGGTGTGCACCAGCGGCTCGTCGGTGGCGGCCAGCGAGTTGGTGACGACGCTCATCTTCACGCCGCGGCCGTGCACTTCCTGCATCACCTCGACGCCGCCCTTGCCGGGGATCAGGTAGGGCGAGGTGATGCTGACCTCGCTGCGGGCGCGGCGGATCTGCTCCAGCACGTTGTAGCGCACGCTGTCGACATCCAGCAGTGGCACGCCACCGTACGACGCGGTCTTGCCGACCACGCGACCGGGCGAGTCCGCGTAGGCCTCGGCGCGGGCCTGGATCAGGCCGAGCCTGCCGCTGCGCAGCTCCTCCACGATCGGACCGTAGCCGAGCAGATCGTTCGGGGCCGGTGGCGGGGGCGGCGGCGTGCTGTCGGCGCCGGTCATGCGCTCGAACGCGGCCTGCAGCGCCTCGGGCGCTGCATCGCTCTTCACCACCGCGTGCAGCGGCAGCACGTACTCGCTGTTCCAGTACTGGTCGAACAGGTTGCCCAGGCGCGGCAACAGCGCGCCCGCCACGAAGGTGTCGAGGTCCAGGAAGTTGGGCCCGGCCGTGCGCGTGAAGTACTGGTTGCCGATGTTGCGTCCGCCCGCGACGGCCATGGCGCCGTCGGCGATGAACAGCTTGTTGTGCATGCGTCGCTGCACGCGGTCGAAGTTGAACAGCGACGCTGCGAAGCGCCTGCCGAGGCTGCCGCGCCCGGCCGGGAACGGGTTGAACAGGCGGATCTCGAGGTTCGGGGTGGCGGCCAGCCCGAGCAGCAACGCGTCCTCGCCCGAGGTGTAGAGGTCGTCCATCAGCAGCCGCACGCGCACGCCGCGGCGTGCTGCGTCGCGCAGTGTTCGCAGGAAGTAGCGGCCGGTCTCGTCGTTCTCGATGTGGTAGTACTGGACGTCGAGCGTGCGCTCGGCGCGGCGTGCGAGTTCGAGCCGCGTGCTGAGCGCGAAGTCGCCGCCCGGCATGAGCCGGAAGCCGCTCAGGTCGGGGTCGGGAGCAGCCGCTTGGGCCAGGCGGCCGAGCGCGGTGTCGGTCGACGCCCGCAGCGCTTTCGAGGGCGGTCCGGCGAGCCCGTCGGGCAGCGTCGCGCAGCCGCTCGCCAGCAGGGCCGCAAGGCTCCACAGCATCGGCAGCAGCCAGCGGCGCACGGCGGTGAATCCTCAGGCGGCCGAGGCCACGGCGACGGGCGCGGTGTCCAGGCCGAGCACCACCTCCTGCAGTGTGCGGGCCAGCACTTCCCCGGCCAGCGGCTTGTGCAGCACGCGCTCGGCTGCGGCCGAGAGTTCGCCGAAGCGCGAGGGTGCCGTCTCGCCGGTCACGATCACGGCAGGCAGGTCGGGGTGGCGCAGTCGCACGCGGTCGATCACCTCGATGCCGGTTTCGTTGCGCAGGCGGTAGTCCACCGCCATCACGTCCGGCACGAAGCCGGCGGCCAATGCCTGTTCAGCCTGGTCCCCGGTCGCGACGCCTTTCACCGACCAGCCGAGCTGGTCGAGGTAGGTGCACAGCGCCGACAGCACCTCCGCCTCGTCGTCGACCAGCAGCACCGCGAGCCGGTGGCCGTCGGCCGCACGCGCTGCGGGGGTCGCGCTGCCGTCTGCGTGGTGTGCGGGTGCCGGTGCGGCGTCGATCTCGAGCTCGAAGGTGGTGCCGCGGCCGGGCGCGCTGTCCAGGTGCAGGCCGATGTGCAGCAATGCCGCCGTGCGCCGCACGATCGCCAGTCCGAGTCCCAGGCCCTGCGAGCGGTCGCGCGACGGGTTGCCGACCTGGTAGAACTCCTCGAACACCCGCTCGCGCTGATCGGCGGCGATGCCGGCGCCGGTGTCGGCCACCTGCACCAGCACATGGCCATCGGGCCCGTGCCGGGCGGACAGGGTCACACTGCCGCGCTGCGTGAACTTGATGGCGTTGTTGACCAGGTTGCCGAGGATGCGCATCAACTGGTCGCTGTCGGTGCGCGCCCAGAGCGGCTCGGGCGGCAATTCCAGGGCCAGGGACAGCCCCTGCTGCGCGGCGAGCGCGGCGTATTCGTCGCGCACCGCACGCAGCAGGGCGCCGACTTCGTGCGGCGCGAACCTGGCCTGGATGGAATGCGCGTCCAGGCGGGAGATGTCGAGCAGGCCGTCGAGCAGGCCGCTGCTCTGCTGCAGCGCGCTGCCGATGCCGCGGCTCACTTCCTTGAGCAGGCCGTCGTTGCCGCGCTGGGCGAGGATGTCGAGCGTGGTGGCGTTGATCGACAGTGCATGCAGCGGTTGCCGCAGGTCATGGCTGGCCGCCGCGAAGAAGCGGGTCTTGGCCTCGCTCGCGGCCTCGGCCCGGTCCCGCGCCAGCTTGACCGACTCCGACAGCTGCGCGTTGTCTTCGACCAGGCCCATCAACTCTTTCAGATTGCGGCCGTGGTCGCGCACGCTGGCCAGCAGCACCAGGTACATCGTCACGATGCCGATGCCCAGGGCAATGCCGAGCGTGCCGCCGCGCCAGAACCAGCCGGCGGTCATGAATAGGAAGGTCAGGCTGCAGAAACCCATGAACGCGCGCTGCGACCCGGCCACGGAAGCGGCGCCCACCGCGCAGCCGGCCACCAGCATGATGCCGACCAGCAGCGGCGTGACGTTGTCCGCCGCGGTGAAGGCCAGCGGCACGATCGGCGCGGTGGTGAAGCCGTTCAGGGTGAAGCCGAACTCCAGCTTCGGCAGCGCAGCGATCCGTTCTTCGACGCTCTTCTTCTCGACCCGGCGGCCGAGCGTGAAACGGTAGACCATCACCGCGCCGGTGCAGGCCAGCCAGATCCACGCCCAGGGGGCGAGCCCGCGGCTGGCGGCGACCACCGCGATGATGATGTAACCCACGTACACCGCCGGCAGCCGGCGCGAGTACTGCGTCATGAGCGCCACCCGGCGCTCCACGATCCGCCGCGTGACGCGTGCTTCGCGCGACTGTGCCTCAGCCAATCTGCATGCCCTCGCGCGACGCCTGGTAGGCGGCTTCGGTGCGGTTGCGCACGCCGAGCGCGCTGTACACCGCCGTGAGATGCGCCTTGACGGTCGATTCGGCAATGTCGAGCTGGCGCGCGATCAGCTTGTTGGGCAGGCCGCGGGTGGCGGCACGGTACACGTCCATCTGGCGCGCGGTGAGGCCGGCCAGTCGCGGGTCGCTCATCTGCGCCCGTTCATCGTCGCGCTGCGGCTGCGCCGTTTCGGACGGCAGGAAGATGCGCCCGGCCAGCACGTGCCGCAGCGCGGCGACCATCATCTCGGAGCTGTATTTCTTGGGTATGAAACCGGCCGCGCCCAGCTCGACCGACTGGCGGATCAGCGCTCCGTTGGTTTCTCCCGACAGCACCACCACGCGGGCCATGCAGCCGGCGTCGCGCAGGCGGCGGATCGATTCGGCACCGTCGCAGTCGTTGAGGTGCCAGTCGAGCAGCACCAGGCACCAACACGTTCAGCAGGTTCTTCATGCCCTGCAGAAACATCACATGGTCGTCGACCATCAGTACGTTCATGGTTACCTCTGGCGCCGAGTATTCACCAGAATCCGGGCATTTCACACGCGGCCATACTTTTGTCGAACTGTCAACGCTACGCATGGGGGAGGCGGAAGCCATCGGGTGTTCCTAAGCTGTCGCCCCATGAACGCGCGCACAGACATCCTGACTACCGCACCGCAGTCGCGTGCGCCCGCCGAAATTGTCGAGTCGTACCTGATCAGCCATTACCCGACCAGCCTGATCGACGTGCGCGTCCTGCGCGACGGTCGCCGGCTCACGTTGCGGCCGGTGCTGCCCCAGGACAACCGCCTGCTGGCCGACCTGATCAACCGGCTGTCCGAGCGCTCGCGTGCGCGGCGGTTCCCCAATGCCAAGCAGCCCGCCTCGCCGGACGAACTGGCCAGCCTCAGCTGCATCGACTACCGCCGCCACCTGGCGCTGGTGGTGGGCATCCAGGAAAACGGCCGCGAGCGCCTGGTGGCAGAGGCGCGCTACCTGATCGACGAAGACGGCCACAGCGCCGAATTCGCGCTGGTGGTGGACGACGAGTGGCAGCGCAGCGGCATCGCCACCTGGGCCATGTTCGCGCTGAGCCGCGCGGCCGGCGCGGCCGGGGT
>SEGN01000175.1 GCA_004211245.1 Variovorax sp. | reverse complement strand
CCGGTGGTGCAGATGAACCCGCAGGACATGGCGCGCCGCCAGCTCAAGGACGGCGAGCTGGTGCACGTCACCTCGAAGCGGGGCGCCATCGTGCTGCCGGCGCAGGGCAGCAGCGAGATCGGCATGAGCCAGTGCTTCATCGCGATGCACTGGGGCGAGGAATACCTGAGCGGCCGCTCCAGCATCGGCGAGCGCCTGGCCGGCGTCAATGCGCTGACCACGCCGGCGTTCTGCCCCGACTCGAAGCAGCCCGAACTCAAGCACGCCATCGTCAAGATCCTGAAGGCCGAGTTGCCCTGGACGCTGCTGGCCGTGGCCTGGCTGCCGGACGAGAGCGCCCTCTCGACCGCGCAGGCCCTGCGCACACTGATGGCCGAGTTCCCCTTCGCGAGCTGCGTGCCGTTCGGGGCCGGCGGTGCGCTGGCGGGCGGCGCGACGGAGCGCACCGGCGTGCTGTTTCGCGCTGCCGCCGACGCGGCGGTGTCCGACGCATTGCTGCAGCGGATCGAAACGCTGATGGGCCTCACGGCGCCCGACACGCTGCGCTATGCCGATGCCCGCCACGGCCAGCGCCGTGCCGCCCGCCTGGTGCGCACCGGCGGCGAGGGCAACGAGGCGCGCCTCGAAGGCTTTCTGCTGGCCGGGGACACCCGCGCCGAGGCCTGGATCCGGACCCTGCTGCAGGACCAGCTTCCCGCGCAGCGCTTCGGACGGCAGTTGCTGCGACCGGGCTCGGACGCGCCGGCCGGCGTCGCGCCGCGCGGCAAGACCATCTGCAGCTGCTTCGGCGTGACCGAGACGGCGATCGCCGAACAGCTCGCGCACTGCACCGGCACCGACCGCGAGCGTCTGGCCACGCTGCAGGGCGCGCTGAAATGCGGCACCAACTGCGGCTCCTGCATTCCCGAGTTGCAGCGCATGGTGCGCGCGTCCGCACCCGAGACGGCCGAGGTGGCGCCGTGAGTGCGGTGCTCGCAGGCATAAGCCCACCCGCATTTCGGCATAAGGCTTGCGGGACAATCCGCACACCCATGGGAATCAGCCAGTACATCAAGGAAATCGGCCGCGGCGCGCGCGGCGCGAAGCCGCTCACGCGCGAACAGGCAACCGACCTGTTCGGCCAGGTGCTGGACGGCAGCGTGACCGACCTCGAGGTCGGCGCCTTCTGTCTCGCGATGCGCATCAAGGGCGAGACGCCCGAGGAGATGGCCGGTTTCCTGGACGCGACGCATGCGCGGCTGAACCGTTTTCCGGCTGGCGATCGCGCACTGGTCGTGCTGCCGAGCTACAACGGCGCACGCAAGCTGCCCGTGCTGACACCGTTGCTCGCCCTGCTGCTGGCGCGCGAGGGACTGCCGGTGCTGGTGCACGGCGCCGCGACCGAATCCACCCGCGTGCTGGCCTCCAGCGTACTCGCGGCACTGGGCACACGCGCATCGACCACGGTTCGGCCGCTCGCGAACGGCGAGGTCGCGTTCGCGCCCACCGAACTTCTGAGCCCCGGCCTCAAGCGCCTGCTCGACGTGCGCCGCGTGGTCGGCCTGCGCAACCCGGCGCACAGCGTCGTCAAGCTCATGCAGCCGACCGCCGGACCTTGCGTCGTCGTCGGCAGCTACACGCACCCCGAGTACGCACAATCAATGGCGGCGACCTTCGCCCTGATGGGCATGACCGCCCTGCTCTCGCGCGGCCTCGAAGGCGAAGTGGTGTCCGACCCGCGCCGCACCGCGCAGATCGACGGCTTCTTGCACGGCGAGCGCATCGAGCTCCAGGCGCAGCAGCCGGGCACGCAGAACGAGGTCGAAGGCCTGCCCAGGGAGATCGACATCGACACCACGGCCGCCTACACGCAGCGCGTGCTCGCCGGCGAGCTGCCGGTGCCAGGCGCCATCACGCAGCAGGTTCAGCACATCGTCCAACTGGCAGCAAGGCTATGAGCAATCTCTTCCACTCGCCGCAGGGCACCTGCACACTGGTCGGCGCCGGGCCGGGCGACCCCGAATTGCTGACGTTGAAGGCCGTCAAGGCCATCCATGCGGCGACGGTGCTGTTCGTCGACGACCTGGTGAACGACGCCATCCTCGGCTACGCGCGGCCGGACGCGCGCGTCGTGCATGTCGGCAAGCGCGGCGGCTGCAAGAGCACGCCACAGGCCTTCATCGAAAAGCTGATGATCACCGCGGTGCGCGAAGGGGAAACCGTGGTGCGCCTGAAAGGCGGCGACCCGTTCATCTTCGGGCGCGGCGGCGAAGAGGTCGAGCACCTGCGCGAGGCCGGCATCGACTGCACCGTGGTCAACGGCATCACGGCCGGCCTCGCAGCCGTGACCGGCCTGGGCGTGCCGCTCACGCACCGCGACCATGCGCAGGGCGTTGTGTTCGTCACCGGCCATGCGAGGACCGGCATCGCCTCGGCGGTCGACGCGACCGACTGGCGCGCGCTTGCCGCCACGGTACGCGACGCCCGACTCACCCTCGTGATCTACATGGGCGTGTCGGGCGCCGGGCACATCCAGCGCGAACTCCTGCACGGCCTGCCCGGCGAGACCCCGGTCGCGGTGATCCAGCATGCGAGCCTGCCGCAGCAGCGCCACATCGCGACCACACTGGCGCAGTTGCAGAGCGGGATCGCCGAAGCCGGACTGGGGAGCCCCGCGGTGATCGTCGTGGGCGACGTCCTGCAGGGGCTGCTGGCGGCGGGCGTGCCGGTGTCGCGTTTCGGCACCTGAGGCCGACGGCCTACTCCGTACGGCCTGTCGGACAGGTCCGACGGCCACCTAAAATTCCGGGCAACTCACAACAACGCCAAGAGGGCCGGGATGCTCGACAGACTCAACGAATTCACCGGAAGCCATGGCCAGCTCCAGCGCGGCAAAGGGCTGGTGACGGGCACCATCGCGCTGAGCCTCGCGATGCTCTGCTTCCTGGGCGTGCTGGCCTTCCACTTCCCGCAGTACCTCACCACGCCCGAACTGCGCAAGAGCTACAACGTGGACGTGATGCGCTACGTGCTGCTCACGGCGCTGGTGATTTCGGGGGGACTCGCGCTGGTCAACATTCTGTTCAACCGTTCGCGCTGGCTCTCGTCCTTCGCTTTCCTGCTGGTTGCCGCCGCCGCGCTGCTGGGCGGCCACAAGGTGGACGTGAACCCGGATTTTCCGGACAACACGCCCTACATCGGACTGGACTGGTTCATCCTCGACCTGCTCGGCTCGTCGCTGATCTTCATCTTCATCGAGAAACTGTTCGCGCACCGCAAGGACCAGCCGGTGTTCCGCGCCGAATGGCAGACCGACCTGCACCATTTCATCGTCAATCACATGATCGTGGGCTTCGTGCTGCTCGCGACCAACCTGCTGGTGCACAAGCTGTTCGGATGGGCCGCCAACGACGGGATTCGCGGCTGGATCGCGGGCCTGCCGTTCTGGGCGGGCGTGCTGCTGATCGTGCTGGTGGCCGACCTGGTGCAGTACTGGACGCACCGCGCCTACCACGAGGTGCCGCTGCTGTGGCGCCTGCACGCGGTGCACCACAGCGTGAAGAGCATGGACTGGATGGCCGGCTCGCGCCAGCACATCCTGGAGTTGCTGATCACGCGCACGCTGGTGCTTGCGCCGATCTACGTGCTCGGGTTCAGCAAGGAGGTGATCGACGCGTACATCGTCATCGTCGGATTCCAGGCGGTGTTCAACCATTGCAACGTTAGCGTGCGGCTCGGCCCGCTGCGCTACATCATCGTGACGCCCAACTTCCACCACTGGCACCACAGCCAGGACGACGAGGCGATCGACAGGAACTACGCGGCGCACTATGCGTTTCTGGACTACCTCTTCGGCACGGCGGTGAAAAGCACCAAGCTCTGGCCCGAACGCTACGGCGTGGTCGGCGACTACGTGCCGAATGGCTTCTTCAGGCAACTCAAGTTCCCGTTCGTCTGGAAAGGCTGATGAAGCCGTCGACCTTTTTCATTGCCCTCGGCACGGCGCTGATCCTGCCGGCCTGCGCCTCGCGCGTCGAGTTGCCGGTCAAGGACGCCAGGCTGGGCCTGCGCATGCAGAGTTCGGTGATCGCGCCGGGCAACGGCGGCGAGATGGTGCAGGCGTCGGCATTGCAGCCGGGCGACATCCTGCTGACCTCGGTGGCCACCCTCAATTCTTTCGGGATCCGCCTGGGAACGTTCTCCCCGGTGAGCCACGCGGTGCTGTACCTCGGCGACGGCCGCATCGCCGAGGCGGTGGGCAGCGGCGTGCGGGCACGCAACCTGGACGAGGTCATCGCCGAAGAACAGATGGTCGTGGCGTTCCGCGTGCCGGGGCTGGACCCGATGCACGCCGTGCAGATGCAGGCCTGGGCACTGCAACAGGTCGGCACCCGCTACAACACCACCGGCGTGCTGCTCAATGCACCCTTCGTGCTGAACCGGCGCGTCTGCGAACTGCCGCTGATTCCGTCGGCCGTCAGCAACTTCTGCGTGACCGGCATGGCGATGGTGCAACTGGGCGCCAGCCGGGACGACCAGTTCTTCTGTTCGCAATTCGTGCTCGAGGCCTACAACCGGGCCGGCTTGCCGATCACGAACGCCGATCCGCGTTGGGTCAGCCCCGCGGACCTGCTGCACATGCGAGAGGGCGACGTGCCCTCCATCCCGGCGACGCAGGCGCTGCGCTACGTCGGTCACCTCAAGTACAACCCGCCGCCGACCATCACGGCGGACGGTGCGACCACCCGTTGAGTACCGCAGCCTTCGACGTCGTCGTCATCGGCGCCGGCGCCGCCGGGCTCTTCTGCGCCGGGCAGGCCGGGCGGCGCGGGCTGAAGGTGCTGCTGGTCGATCACAGCGAACGCATCGCCGAGAAGATCCGAATCTCGGGCGGCGGACGCTGCAATTTCACCAACCGCGACCTGGATCCGCGGGCGCCGCAGAAGCATTTCGTGAGCGAGAACCCGAACTTCTGCCGCTCGGCACTGTCGCGCTACACGTCACAACAGTTCATCGACCTGGTCGATCGGCACGGCATCGCGCACCACGAGAAGCACAAGGGCCAGCTGTTCTGCGACGGCCCCTCGCAGCAGATCATCGACATGCTGCTGGCCGAATGCGCGGCCGGCGGTGTCGCGCACTGGCAGCCATGCCGCGTGAGTTCGCTGTCGTTCGACGCCGGCCGCTACCAGGTCGCCACCGACCGAGGCACCGTCGAAGCGCCCCGCGTGGTCATCGCCACTGGCGGCCTGTCGATTCCGCAACTCGGGGCCAGCGATTTCGGCTACCGCATCGCGCGACAGTTCGGTCTGGGCATGGTCGCGCCGCGACCGGCGCTGGTGCCGCTCGTCTTCGCCGGCGAAGGCTGGGCACCTTACGCAGAACTGGCCGGCCTCGCGCTGCCGGTGCAGATCGAGACCGGCGCGAAAAAGCAGCGAATGGCGTTCCTGGAGGACCTGCTGTTCACCCATCGCGGCCTTTCCGGGCCGGCGGTGCTGCAGATTTCGAGCTACTGGCAGGAAGGTACGCCGCTCGCGATCGACTTCGCGCCGGGCACCGACGTGGCCAAAGCGCTCGGCGATGCCAAGTCACGCTCACGCAAGCGCATCGCCAACGAGCTGGCAGGCCTGGTGCCGTCGCGGCTGGCCGACGCCTGGGTCGGCACCGATGCGGCGCTCCAGCGTCCGATCAACGAGGCGGCCGACCGGGCGCTGAGCGCGCTGGCAGATCGCATCGCGCGCTGGCAGATCACGCCGACCGGGACCGAAGGCTACAAGAAGGCGGAAGTCACGGCCGGCGGCGTCGACACGCGCGAGCTCTCGTCGCAGACGATGGAATCGAAGCGTCAGCCGGGGCTCTTCTTCATCGGCGAGGTGGTCGACGTGACCGGCTGGCTGGGCGGTTACAACTTCCAGTGGGCCTGGGCCAGCGCCCATGCCTGCGCGACCGCGCTATAATCGCGGGCTAACTTTTGGCCTTCCCTCAACGGCCACCAAGATTTTCAGTTGACTGCTGACCGACCTGCGTGCGCGCGAGTTCTACGAAAAGCCGACCGCCGAGCGCAAGCGCAAGAAGGCTGCGGCCGTCAAGCGCCACTACAAGCGCGTGCGCAGCATGCAGCTCCCCAAGAAGCTGTACTGAGCACTGCATTCGCTGGCGGCATGCCAGCGAATACGAGCCGCGCCGGGGAAACCTGCCGCGGCTTTTGTTTTTTGCCCGCCACAGGAAAGAAGATAGCCATGAGCCTCAAGGAAAAAATCACCGAAGACATGAAGACCGCCATGCGCGCCAAGGACTCGGAGCGCCTGGGCACCATTCGCCTGCTGCTGGCCGCCCTGAAGCAGAAGGAAGTGGACGAGCGCGTCGAACTCGACGACGCGATGGTCGTGGCCATCGTCGACCGGCTGGTCAAGCAGCGCAAGGATTCGGTCACCGCCTTCACGCAGGGCGGCCGCACCGACCTGGCCGACAAGGAAGCCGCAGAAATCAAGGTGCTCGAGGTCTACCTGCCGCAGCGCCTCGGCGCCGACGAAGTGGCCGCCGAAGTGAAGGCGATCGTTGCCGAGCTCGGCGCCACGGGCCCGGGCGACATGGGCAAGGTGATGGGCGCCGTGAAGGCCAAGCTCGCCGGCAAGGCCGACATGGGCCAGGTCAGCGCCGCCGTGAAGGCCGCGCTCTCGGGCACGGCGTGAGCATCCGGCCGATCCTCAAGGCCTGCGCCTGCTTGGTCGATCCGCGCGGGCGGCTGTTGGTGTTCGACCACCCGGCCGACGGCGGCATGCAGCTGCCCAAGGGCACGGTCGAACCCGGCGAAGCGCCGCAGGATGCCGTGCGGCGCGAACTGCTGGAAGAATCCGGCATCGCCTACGCCGGCGCGCTGGAAGACCTCGGCACGATGGATCGGCATTGCGAGGCGGGCATGGAGGGCAACCCCCGCGCCCACCCGCAACTGTGGCACCTCTACCTCATGCGCAGCACCGAAGCGCTGCCCGAGCGCTTCGACCATGTCGCAGTCGGCAGCCCGGAGGAAGAAGGGCTGGTGTTCCGCTTTCGCTGGCTCGCCCCGGACGAGGCGCCCGAGGGCTTTGCGCCGCCCTATCTGCGCGTGATCGAGCGCGTCAGGGCCGCCCTGCTGCGTTGAGGCTGCCCCTTCAGCTGCCCGCGACCTTCATGCGGTTGACCAGCAGCGAGCCGGTGGTCTTGGCGCCGTAGTTGTACGCATCGGCACCGACGGCCTCGATGCCCATCAGCATGTCCTTCAGGTTGCCGGCGATGGTGATCTCCTGCACCGGGAACGCGATGCGCCCCTTCTCGACCCAGAAGCCGCTGGCACCGCGCGAGTAGTCGCCCGTCACGTAGTTGACGCCCTGCCCCATCAGCTCGATCACGAACAGGCCGGTGCCGAGCTTGGCCAGCATCGCATCCAGGTCGTCGCCATCCCTGGTCAGACGCGAGCGCAGCACCAGGTTGTGCGAGCCGCCGGCATTGCCGGTGGTCTTCATGCCGAGCTTGCGCGCCGAGTAGGTGCTGAGAAAGTAGCCTTCGAGCCGGCCCGCATCGACCACCTTGCGCGCACGCGTCGTCACGCCCTCGTCGTCGAACGGCGCGCTGCCCTTGCCACGCAGCAGGTGCGGGTCTTCGGTCACATCGATGTGCTTCGGAAGCACCTGCTTGCCGAGCGAGTCGAGCAGGAAGCTGCTCTTGCGGTAGAGCGCTCCGCCGCTGGTGGCCTGAACCAGCCCGCCGAGCAGGCCGGCCGCCAATGGCGACTCGAACAGCACAGGGCATTCGGTGGTCTTGATCTTGCGCGACTTGAGCCGGCTCAGCGCGCGCTCTGCGGCATAGCGGCCCACGGCGGCCGGCGCTGCCAGCTCGTCGGCCGAGCGCATCGAGCTGTACCAGGCGTCGCGCTGCATGTCGTCGCCGCGCCCGGCGATCGGGGCGACCGAAATCGAATGCCGCGAACTCGCATAGCCACCGCGAAAGCCGTGCGTGTGCGCGCTGAAGAAATGGCTCTGCTGCGCCGAGACGCCGGCGCCCTCGCTGTTGGTGATGCGCTTGTCGGTCGACAGCGCGGCGGCTTCGCATTCGAGCGCGAGTTCGGCAGCCTGCTCGCTGGTCACGGCCCAGGGATGGAACAGGTCCAGGTCGGGCTGCGTCCGGACGATGTCGGCCTCGTCGGGCAATCCACCGACCGGGTCTTCCGCCGTGAAGCGCGCGATGTCGTAGGCGGCCTGCACCGTCTGCGCGATCGCCGCCTCGGAAAAATCGGAGGTGCTGGCATTGCCGCGCCGATGGCCCACGTACACGGTGATGCCGAGCGACTTGTCGCGGTTGCGTTCGACGTTTTCGAGTTCGCCCTTGCGCACCGACACGCTGAGGCCGCAGCCCTCTGAGGCCTCGGCGCCGGCGTCGGTGGCGCCCAGCTTCCTGGCATGCGCCAGGGCCGTGTCGACCAGGTTTTCAAAGAAGGGACGGCTGTAGGCAAAGCCGGTGTCGGGGCGCGCGGGAGATGTCGTCGAGGATGTCTTCATGTGTTGGCTATGATACCGGCGCCCCCTGTTTCCCTGTCTCGAGGTCCGCTGCGGCCAAGGATCGAACCCATGTCCCGCAAACCCAAAAAAGGCTACTTCGTCCGTGGCGAGTTCGTCCACGAAGGCAGCGAGCTCGATCTCGAGCTCAAGCGCGAGCTCAAAGGCACCGACGAAGCCAGCCGCACCGATCTCAAGCGCGAAAGCGACGAACTGCAAAAGCTCGGCGAAGGGTTGCTGGAATTGCGTGCCGCCCTTCTCGACAAGCTGCCGCTCGACGAGAAGCTGTTCGACGCCCTTGCAGACGCCAGGCGCATCACCAACTTCGAAGGCAAGCGCCGCCAGATGCAGTTCATCGGCAAGCTGATGCGCAAGCTGGACGCCCAGACGCTGGAGGCGGTTCGCGCCGCACTGGCGGAGCAGCACCGCGCACCTGCAGAAGAAACAGCCGCGCTGCACGAAGCCGAGCGCTGGCGCGACCGCCTCATCGCCGACGACGACGCGCTGGGCGGCTGGATCGAGACGCACCCCGCCACCGACGCCCAGCAGCTGCGCGCGCTGGTGCGTCAGGCCCGCAAGGACATCAAGGCCGGCAAGCCCGGCGAAACTGGCCGTGCATGGCGGCGGCGACCATGCAGCAGCGGCCGCGGTGCAAGAGCGCGAGGACGACGCATGACGGCCGAAGCCGTGCGCATCGGGATCGTCTCGGTCAGCGACCGTGCGTCGAGCGGCGTCTATGAAGACAAGGGCCTGCCGGCGCTGAAGGAATGGCTCACGCGGGCGCTGCGCAACCCGATCACTTTCGAATCGCGCTTGATTCCCGACGAACAGGCCGCCATCAGCGCCGCACTGATCGAACTGGTCGATGCAGGCTGTTCGCTCGTCCTCACCACCGGAGGCACCGGTCCTGCGCTGCGTGACGTGACACCGGAGGCCACGCTCGCGGTCGCCTACAAGGAAATGCCCGGCTTCGGCGAGCAGATGCGGCAGATCAGCCTGCGTTTCGTGCCGACAGCGATCCTGTCGCGACAGGTGGCGGTGATCCGCGACCGCAGCCTGTCGCGGCTGATGCGCCGGCGCCGAGCCGGACGCACCCGGATCAGCTTCGCCGCTCGGCCACCAGCACGGGGTTGAAGGCGGGGTCGTTGTACATCTTGAACTGCCGGTAGACCTTGAACCAGGCGCGGCCTTCGCTCGACTCGGCCAGCAGGCGGTCGAGGCAGGCAGCCAGGTCGGCGCGCTGTTCATCCAGACGCGCCAGCCGCGCCCGACCGGTGGCGATATGGGCGCCATCCACATCGTGGCGCAGCGTCTGCTCGTGCATGGCGCGGCGCTTGAGCGAGAGGATGGACAGGCGATCGATCATGGAACCGGCCGTTTCGCTGGAAAGGCGCGCACCGGGGCGTGGCTGGGTCCGGGGTGCGTCGCTGCCGGCGCTCTCGGCGCTGACCAGCCCCAGCGCGACGAGCAGCAGTTCGTCGATGCGCTCCACGGCGTCGTTGCGCGCCTGGTTGTGACGGTCGATGGCGCGCTTGTTGGCGGCGATGTCGCCATCGCTCACGCGGGTGCGGCGCGCCAGGTCTTCCTCGGCCCAAAGTGAGGCATTGTGGAAGTGGTTGACGTACACCCAGTGCCAGGGGTCGGCGCCGTCGCCGTCTTTGGTCGGCGTGGCGCCAGGCCAGCCAGGCTGGGCGAGGTGTTGGTCGTGCAACTGCACGATGGCGGGGCCGGTGATGGGGGCAGTCATGGTCTTGAAGGTGAATCGGAAGGGGCCAGAGCGCGTTGTCCCAGCGCCGTGCGCAGTTCGTCGATGACGGGTTGCCACTCGCCATCCACATGCTGGTGGAACAGGCGCAGGTTCGCATACCAGACGGAATCGGCCTGGCGCCATCCCCAGCGCCAGTCGCAATTGCGGCGCAGCGGCAGCCACACGGGCAGCCCCAGCGCGCCGCACAGATGCACGTAGCTGCTGTCGATGCTGATGACCAGGTCCATCTGCGCCGCGAGCGCAGCGAGGTCGGCGAAGTCGTCGGTGTGCGCGCTCATGTCGAGCAGGTTCAGGCCAGGCACGCGGCCCGCCTGCGCCGCGTACTGGCGACTCTGCAGGCCGATGAGCTGCACCCCGGGCACCTGGGCCAGGGGCAACAGCTGCTCGGGCATCAGGCTCTTGGCGCGGCCGTGCGGATTGTCGAGGTTGCCGCACCAGGCGATGCCCACGCGCAGCGCCCCCGCGGCAGGCCGCAAGGCCTGCAGATGCTGGCGCGTGGCCTCGGTGCGCAACGGGTCGGCACGCAGATACGGTCGGCGCGGAAAGTCGGCCGCTTCGCGGCGCAGCCAGCGGGCCAGGCTGCCTGACGGGCATTGCCAGTCCACAGGGCCGATCTCGCGGGTCCATTCCGGCAGCGCAGTGCGCCAGGCGGCCGGGTTGCCGCGCGGATGCGGCACGACCTGCACGGCCGGAAAGGCGTCTCGCATGAGCGCCGCTAGCGGCGGCACGCAGGCGAGGACGACACGCGCGCCTTGCGCGAGCAGGTCGGGCAGCATGGACGCGTACATGATCTCGTCGCCGATGCCCTGCTCGCCATGCACGACGATCGTGCGGCCTTCGAGGGGCTGACCCTGCCATTGCGGCCAGGGCAGCGAACACAGGTTCAGGGCTTCCCGGCCGAACACGGCGAGGCGGGCTTCGTGCAGGTCCCAGCCCCGCGCCCAGTCACCGGCGGTGAGCGCCTCCATGGCAGCTTCCCACTGCACCACGGGCGAATCGGGCTCGTGCTCGAGGGCCTGATCGAACCATCGGCGCGCGGCGGGCAGGTCGCGCGAGTCGAGCGCGGCGAGGGCCCGCGCAAGTTCGGGGCGGGTCGGCTGCGCGGTCTCGGTTTCGGCCACGGGAGAGGTGTCCACACTGATGACCAGGTCGAGCGCGCCGATCAGGGCGGCCGTCTCCGCAAAGTCGGTCTGCAGCGCGCTGAAGTCGAGGATGTCCAGCCCGGGCGCCAGGGCGGCTTCGGAGCCGCGCTCGTGGTTCTGCATGCTGACGAAGCGCACCCCGGGCACCCGATGGGCCAGCCGCTCGAACATTTGCACGGGAATGCTGCGCTGCTGCGTCCAGCGCATGAATTTGGCGTTGACGGCTGCAGGGTTGCTGCCCCACATGATGCCAACGCGCAGCCGCGGCGCGGGAGCGCCGGGCGGCTCCTGCAGGGCCAGTTGCCGCGCGTACCAGCCGGTGCGCGCGGGGTCTGCGCGCAAGTAGGGGCGCGCGGCGGACGCGAAGTCGGCCTCGGTCTTCCGGTAGAAGAACGGCAGGTCGCCGATGGCCACTTGCCAGTCGATGCGGGGCAGGCCGGACAGATCGACCACGGCGGCGCCCACCATGTGGGGGCGCACGATGGCTTGCGGGAAGCTGGCCGCGAACAGGCGCACCAGCGGCGGTTTCACCGCCAGTACGACGCTGGCGCCGGCGGCCTGGGCATCGGCCAGCAGGTCGGGCAGCACGGAGGCGAACATCATCTCGTCGCCCAGCCCCTGTTCGCCATGCACGAGCAGGGTCTGTCCGCTCCCGGCGCGAGCGCCGTCGAAGCGGCCTTGCCAGCAAGTTCATGCGCAAAACGCGCCTCGGCTTCTGCGTCGCGCCCCAGCGCACCCATGCACACGGCCAGCCGATGGTGCAGCGCGGGGTAGTGGCCGCCGCCGGCCTCGAAGCGCAGGAACAGCTCGGCCGCACGCTCGAAGTGCTCTGCCATGCGCAGCATCTCGCCGTAGTTCCAGAGCGCATCGCCGTGGTGAGGGCGCTGGCGCAAGCAGGCCTGGTAGTGCAGCGCAGCCTCGTTCTCGCGGCCCGCCTGGCCCAGCGAGACGGCGAGGTTGTAGTGGTACTGCGGGTGGTTGGGCACCCGGGCGAGGGCCTGCTCCACCAGCGCGATGGCCTGCTCGCGCTGGCCGCGCTGGCCCGCGATGTGCCCGGCGATGTGCAGGGCATCCGCCCGCTGCCCGTCGATTGCCAGGGCTTGGTGGCAGGCAGCCTCGGCGGCGTCGAGGTCGCCGGCACCCAGGGCGGCGAGCGCCTGCTCGACGAACGTGGCGGCCGGCATCACTTGCGAACCCGGAGCAAAAAGCGGATCTGCGTGACCACATTCGCTTGGTGGCGTGCGGCGTCCCACAGTTGCGCTTCGGCAGGCCCAGCGGCGTGACCGCGCGCACATGGGTGGGATCGGAATGGAAGTTGTCGTGCCGGTGGTGCGGAACGATGATGTGCACTGCCGCGCCGGGGGCGCACACGCGCCAGAGCTCCTTCATGATGCCCAGATAGGTCTGCGGCTCGCGCCCCAGATGCTCCAGCACGTGGATGAGGTGCACCTCGTCCACCACGCTGTCGGCCCACGGCCACGGGAATCGCTCCAGGTTCACGACCTGGTCAGGCTCGCAGGCGGCCTCCGAATCGACGTTGACGAATCCCGGCAGGCGCTTGAAGCCGCAGCCGAGGTTCAGTTTGAGCAGATCGCCCATGACGCTGCACCCTCCCTGTGTCGTTATTCATTTTCCAACCCATGCCGTCAGTTTTTCGGCTTCGAAGCACTCCTGTGTCGCAGCATCGGACGGCACGCAGCCGGCCTGGTCCCGTTGCGCGGACAACGTCTCGATCGCCCGCCACAGCAGTGCGATCTGGTGTTCCTGCGACGACGCATTGTCGATCAGGCCGCGCATCGCGAGCGAGAGCGGGTCGTCCGCCTGCGTGATGCCATAGGCCGCGAAGGCATCGCCCTGCGCGCCCGCGCCACGCTCGGACTTCGCGGGAATGATGCGCGCCGGAATGCCCACCGCCGTCGCGCCTGCGGGCACCGGCTCGATGACGACCGCGTTGGCGCCGATGCGCGCGCCGTCCCCCACCGTGAACCCGCCGAGCACCTTGGCGCCCGCACTGACCACCACGTCGCGGCCCAGCGTGGGGTGGCGCTTGGTGCCCTTGTAGAGCGAGGTTCCGCCCAGCGTCACGCCCTGGTAGATCGTGCAGCCGTCGCCGATCTCGGCGGTTTCTCCCACCACCACCCCCATCGCATGGTCGAAGAACACGCGCTCGCCGAGCTTCGCGCCGGGGTGGATCTCGATGCCGGTGAGCCAGCGCGCAAAGTGCGCGATGAAGGCGCCGACCCAGCGCAGGCCGTGATGCCAGCACCAGTGCGCCGGCCGGTGCAGCACCACGGCATGCAGCCCGGGGTAGAGCGTGAGCACCTGCCAGGCCGAACGCGCGGCCGGGTCGCGCTCGAGGATGCACTGGATGTCGGAACGCAGGCGGGCGAACATCGTGTTTGTTCCGGTGATGACGAAATGGGAAAAGAGTCTATCGCCGGGTGTCGACCATGGCCTTGGCGATGCCGCGCAGGATGTGGATCTCCTCGGACGTCGGCTGGGCGCGGTTGAACAGCTGCTGCAGCCGTGGCATGAGCTTCTTCGGCGCGGCGGGGTCGAGAAAGCCGATTTCCACCAGCGAACGCTCCCAGTGCGCGAGCATCCCGGCCAACGCCTGGGCGTCGGCGGGCGGCTGCGCGGGCGTGGCCTTCGGTTGGCCATCGGGCACCGCGAAGCCTCCGAGCGCGAGCCGCCATTCGTAGGCGATCAGCTGGATCGCCGCGCCGAGGTTGAGCGAGCCGAAGTCCGGGTCGGCCGGGATGCTCAGCGCCACATGGCAGCGGTACACGTCCTCGTTGCGCATGCCGAAGCGCTCGGAGCCGAACAGGAAGGCCACGTGCTGCTCGTCGCCCCGGGCCAACGGTTCGAGGTGGGCGCGGGGCGTGCGCGTGGGCGGGCCGAAATCACGCGGCACCATCGCCGTGGCGCACAGGTGCGTGACGCCGTCGAGCGCCTCGTCCAGCGTGTCGACGATGCGCGCATTGGCCAGCACGTCGAGCGCACCGCTCGCGCGCTGGATGGTTTCCTCGCGGCGCAGCACGTTGGGCCAGCGCGGCGCGACCAGCACGAGGTCGCCGAAGCCCATCGTCTTCATGGCCCGTGCGGCGGCGCCGACGTTGCCGGCATGGCTGGTCTGGATCAGGATGAAGCGGGTGCGCATGGGCGGAAACGGCGGGCCGGGTAAAATCGCGGAATTGTCGCCGCCCGCATCGCCGGGTCGCATCCCTGGCGCCCTCGCGGCGCAGCGTTCTTCCCAAAATCCATGTCGTCCCCCAATCTGCACCCCATGATCAACGTGGCCATCAAGGCCGCACGCGCTGCCGGCGCCATCATCAATCGCGCCGCGCTCGATGTCGAAGCAGTGCGCATCTCGCAGAAGCAGGTGAACGACTTTGTGACCGAGGTGGACCACGCGAGCGAACGCGTGATCATCGAAACGCTGCTCACGGCCTACCCTGGCCACGGCATCCTGGCGGAGGAATCCGGCAGCGAGCACGGTGCCAAGGATTCCGACCATGTGTGGATCATCGATCCGCTCGACGGCACCACCAACTTCATCCACGGCTTTCCGGTCTATTGCGTGTCGATTGCGCTCGCGGTCAAGGGCAAGGTCGAGCAGGCCGTCATCTACGACCCGAGCCGCAACGACCTGTTCACGGCCACCAAGGGCCGCGGCGCCTTCATGAACGACCGCCGCATCCGCGTAAGCAAGCGCACCCGACTGACCGAGTGCCTGATTTCCACCGGATTCCCGTTCCGCACCGGCGACAACTTCAAGCAGTACCTGGCCATCATGGCCGACCTGATGCCGCGCGCGGCCGGCCTGCGCCGCCCCGGTGCGGCCGCGCTGGACCTGGCCTACGTGGCCGCCGGCTTCACAGACGCCTTCTTCGAGACCGGCCTGAATCCCTGGGACGTGGCAGCCGGCTCGCTGCTGGTGACCGAGGCCGGCGGCCTGATCGGCAACTTCACGGGTGAGTCCGACTTCATCGAGCAGCGCGAATGCCTGGCCGGGGCGCCGCGCATCTACGGCCAGCTGGTGCCGCTGCTGGCCAAGTACTCCAAGTTCGCCGGGGTGGACGACAAGCTGCGCGCCAGTGACCGCATGCGCGCGATCGACCCGTCGCAGGACACCTATGCGCGCAGCACGGTCGAGGTGCAACAGCCCGAGGGCGCCGACCTGGCCGCATCGGCTGCGCCCACTGCCGCTGCGCCACGCAAGCTGACCCGGGTGCGCCCGCCCACGCCCGCCGAGTGATGCCGGTCGCGACCACCGCTGTCGCGCTCCGGACCCGCGCCGCGCTGCGGATCGCGCTGAGCCATTACGTCGCATGCGGCATGTCCGTCGCGTTCGGCCTGTTCCTGATTTCGGGCGCCGTGCACTTGTGGCTCGGGGCGATCGCCGGCGCTTCCGCGGCGGTCGGCGTGATCGTCGCGTCGCCGCCCGACCAGCCCAGCCCGCGCCGCGGCAAGTTCCTTCAGATGCTCCCGGCGCCGCTGATCGGCCTGCCCCTGTTCTTCGTGGTGCAACTGCTGCACTCTGCGCCGATCCGCCTCGGCATGGTGCTGATCCCGGCGACCTTTCTGGCATTCATCGCGATGGCCTGGGGCAAGCGCGGCATTCCGATCGCCATTGCGGTGATGCTGGCCATGGTGTTCTCGATGGCGACGCCGGCGCCCGTCGACTTTCGCGAGACGCTGGAACGCACTTGGCATTTCGGGCTCGGTGCCGGGCTCTACGTGGTCTATGCCACGCTCGCCAATCTGGCGCTCAACGCGCGCTACCGCGTGCAGCTGATCGCCGATGTGCTGTATTCGGTGGCGGCGCTGATGCGCACCGAAGCGCGCCAGTTCAGGGCCATCGACGAGACCAGCGATGTGCGCGACACCCCGGCGCCGCTGCTGGGCCAGTTGCTGCGCGAAACGGCCGCGCTGGCCGACCAGATCCAGGCCACGCGCGACATCGTGCTCGAATCGCCGCGCACGCCGCAGCGCCAGCGCCTGGCCGGCATGCTGCTGATCGTGCTCGAGATGCGCGACCACCTGCTGGCCAGCGAACTCGACCTCGACGCGCTCGTCGCGAACCCGGAGCACGGCGCCGCGCTGGCAGAGATGCGTTACGTGCTCGAAACCCTGGCCGACGAGGTCAGCGCGCTGGCCGATTCGATGCTGATGTTCCGCCGCGCACCTGCGGTGGTCGATCGGCGGCCGCAGCTGTCGGCCATCGCGATGCCCGCCGAGGCCGGCATCGGCCGCGCGCAGCACGGGCCATCGACCGCCATGCTGGCGCGCGGGCTGGCCAGCCGCATCGGCCACATCAACGACGAAGTGCTGCGCCTGACGCGGCTGGCGCGCGGCGAGATCGAGCCCGACCTGGCGGTGGTGCGTGCCAACTGGCAGGTGTTCGTGAGCCCCACGGCATGGTCGTGGCGCCCCTTGCTCACGCTGTGGAAGTGGGACGCGCCACCGCTGCGCCATGCCATACGCGCTTCGCTCGCCATCGCGGTGGGGTATGCCATCGCGGTCGCCATGCCCTGGGGTTCGCACGACTACTGGATCCTGCTGACCATCGTCGTCGTGTTGCGCGGCAGCCTGTCGCAGACGCTGGAACGGCGCAATGCGCGGGTGGCCGGCACGCTGTTCGGCTGCGTGCTGGCCGTCGGGCTGCTGTCGGCGCATCCCTCCGCGCTCATGCTGCTGTTGTGCGTGACCGGCGCGCAAGCCGTGGCGCACGGCTTCGCGGTGCGCAAGTACCTCATCACCGCCGTCGCCGCCACCGTGCTCGGCCTGGTGCAGGCCCACATGCTGAACGTGGGCATGAGCCCGACCTTCGCGCTGTTCGAGCGCATTGCCGACACGCTGATCGGTGCCGGCGTGGCGTGGGCTTTCTGCTATGTGCTGCCTTCCTGGGAGCGCACCCAGATCCCCGCGCTGGTGCTGCGCACGCTGAAGGCGCAGGCGCTGCATGCCCGCCTGGCGCTCGGCCTGGGCCAGTTGCGCTCGGTCGACACAGGCCCCGAACTCGAATGGCGTCTCGCGCGGCGCGAGGCCTTCGACAGCCTTTCGGCGCTGGTCCAGGCCACGCAGCGCTCGCTCTCCGAACCGCGGGCCGTGCGCCCGCCGATCGAGCCGCTCGAACACCTGCAAGCGCACAGCTACCAGCTGCTGGCGCAGCTCAGTGCAGTCAAGTCAATTTTGCTGCTGCGGCGCGACCGCATCACGCCCGGCGACATCGAAGGCCCGCTCGCGCGCACCGCCGAGCGCATCGAGTCGGCGATCGGCGCACCACCGCTCGGCGCTTCCGCGCTGCCGGAAGAACGGCGCGCGACCGCGCTCGGCGGCGCGATTCCGCTGCCCGACCCTTTCGACAACGACATCAGCCCCTGGCTGCTGCGCCGGCTCGATCTCGCGACTGGCATCGCGGTGCAGTTGCGCGACGACGCGGCACGCATCCTGCAGGCCGAGCCGATGCCTGGAACACAGACCCCATGAATCTCCAAATGTTGACAAGCCATCCGTGGTTCGGAACCGGCATCGCGGCACTGGTGGCGGTGCCGCTGGCACTGGTCGTCTACCGCATCGGCGGCCTGCTGCTGCTGCGCGTGACGCGCCCGGCGCCGGCCCTGCATGCCATGGTGGGCAAGAGCCGCAGCGCCGCACGCTGGGTGCTGCCCCTGGTGGCGCTGCAGATGGTGTGGCAGGCCGCGCCGGACGAGCTGCACTGGATCGGCAGCGTGCGGCACCTCAACGGCCTGCTGCTGATTGCCACCGCCACCTGGCTTGCGATCCGCTGCATCAGCGGCTTCACCGACGGGATCCTCGCGAAGCATCCACCGGACGTGGAGGACAACCTCCAGGCGCGTCGCATCCACACCCAGGCCCGGGTGCTGGCCCGCACCGCCATCACGATGGTGCTGGTCGCGGGCGCGTCGCTGATCCTCATGACCTTTCCCGGTGCGCGCCAGGTCGGTGCCAGTCTGCTCGCCTCGGCCGGCGTGATCGGCATCGTGGCGGGCCTGGCCGCCAAGCCGGTGTTCAGCAATCTCATCGCCGGCCTGCAGATCGCGCTGGCGCAGCCGATCCGCATCGACGACGTGCTGATCGCCGAAGGCGAATGGGGCAAGGTCGAGGAGATCACCGGCACTTTCGTCGTGATGCGGTTGTGGGACGAGCGGCGCCTGATCCTGCCGCTGAGCTACTTCATCGAGAAGCCGTTCCAGAACTGGACGCGCCAGAGCGCGCAGCTGCTCGGCTCGGCCTTCCT
>SEGN01000174.1 GCA_004211245.1 Variovorax sp. | reverse complement strand
GACTCGAGGATCTGGTTGACCCAGGCCTTGCCGCTCACGCTGCCGCTGGTCGGGGCGGGCATCTGCTCGGCGCGCGACATGAACTGCGCGGCCTCGGTGCTGATCGGCGGGAACACGTCTTCCACCTCGTCGAACAGCAGCGCCGCCCTGGCACTGCCCTTGAGGAACACCTGCGCGATCTGCAGCGAGCGGTAGCGGTCGCGCCCGCTGAGCGAATTGCCATCGCGGTCGGCGTACTCGACCTCGAACAGCTCCAGCCCGGCCGCCTGCGCCACCACCTTGGCCAGTTCGGTCTTGCCAGTGCCGGGCGGCCCGTACATGAGGACATTGACGCCGGGCTCCTTGCGCGCGACCGCTGCACGCAGCAAGGTGATGAGCATCTGCGCCTCGTCGGAGACGAAAGAGAAGTCGTCCACCGTGAGCGCGCTCTTGGCCGAAGGCCGCGTGAACACCGCCATGAGCTCGTTCTGGTCGCGGTACTCGCGCATCAGCACGGGCGGCAGTTTCTCGCTGACCTTCATGAGGTCGGCCAGGTCGGTGATGTTGTGCTCGGAGATCAGGTTCTCGACCAGCCCGATGCGCTCCAGCCGCGAGCCGGCGCGCAGCGCCTCGCCCACCTCGCTGGCGCTCACGCCGGCGACCTCGGCAATCGCCGCATAGGCCTCGGGCGCATTGTTGACCTTGAACTCGACGAGCAGCGAGCGCAGGTCGCGCTGGTAGCGCGCCAGCGTGCCGTAGAGCAGCAGTGCGCGCTCGGCCTTGTTCAACAAGAGCAGGCCGGCCAGCGCATCGATGTTCTTCTCGACCAGCGTGGACTGCTTGCGCAGGGCGTGCGTGAGCCAGTCGCGCGTGGCGGAGAGCACCGACAGCAGATCCTTCGGCTGGTCCTTGGCATATTCGTCGAGGTAGAAGAACAGCGTGCCCTCTTCATAGGGGCCGCGCCAGACGCCGTGGCGCTCGAGCAGGGTGCGGCCGTCGAAGTTCTCCACGCCCTTCCAGATCTCGTTGCCGGCGCAGCGCCGGCCGAGGAACTCGCGCAGCCGCTGCAGCACGGGCGCGGGCCACACCAGGTGGCGGCCGGTGAGCGACAGCAAGCCGTTGAGGTCGCGCCGCACGTTGAAGCGCGGCCCCTGCTTGGCCGCAAGGGTGAGAACGAAGTGCGAGCACATGAGCTCGAGCACCGGCGCACCCTTCAGTCCGGGCGAAGGCAGGGCCTGGCCGCGCGCGGCAGCCACCACCTCATCCACACCGGAACGCTTGACCATCAGAGCACCTTCCAAGAGCCTGTTCTGCGCGACCATAACGCAGAGTTTTGGGTTCTGGAAGTGTTGGGAACAGTAAAAACCCTGATGTTGCGAATCCGTCCACAATGTCCGCCATGGTTGAAATCGAAGACATCAGCAAGGCTGCGATACGCCTGCGCGGGCAACTGCTCGACACTCCCTTCGTGGAGTCGCGCACCCTGTCCGACATCGTCGGGGCGCAGGTGTTCCTCAAGTTCGAGAACCTGCAGTTCACCGCGTCGTTCAAGGAGCGGGGGGCCTGCAACAAACTGGTGGACCTGGCCGCGAGCGGCGTGCGCGGCGTCATTGCCATGTCGGCCGGCAATCACGCCCAGGGCGTGGCGTACCACGCGCAGCGCCTCGGCCTGCGCGCGCTCATCGTGATGCCCCGGTTCACGCCGAGCGTCAAGGTCGAGCGCACGCGTGGGTTCGGCGCCGAGGTGGTGCTGCACGGCGACACGCTGGAGGCCGCACGCGCGCACGCCTATGAACTGGCCGAGCGCGAGGGGCTGAGCTTCGTGCACCCGTACGACGACGAAGCCATCATCGCGGGCCAGGGCACCATCGCGCTCGAGATGCTCGATGTGGTGCCCGACCTCGACGCGCTGGTGATCGCGGTCGGCGGCGGCGGGCTCATCTCCGGCATGGCGGTCGCGGCGCGTGCGCGCAGGCCCGGCATCGAGATCGTCGGCGTGCAGACCTCGCGCTTTCCGGCCATGGTCAATGCGGTGCAGGGCACCCATCATCCGCAGGGCGCGAGCACGATCGCCGAAGGCATCGCGGTCGGCACGCCCGGCGTGCTGACGCAGGCCATCGTCAAGTCGCTGGTCGACGACCTGCTGCTCGTGGACGAAGGCGACATCGAGCAGGCGGTGCTGATGCTGCTCGAGATCGAGAAGACGGTGGTCGAGGGTGCGGGCGCGGTGGGCCTGGCTGCCCTGCTCCGGCACCCGGAGCGCTTCCGCGGCAAGCGCGTGGGACTGGTGCTGTGCGGCGGGAACATCGACCCGCTGCTGCTCGCGGCCATCATCGAACGCGGCATGGTGCGGGCCGGCCGGCTGGCCCGCGTGCGCGTCAGCGCGCGCGACGTGCCGGGGTCGCTGGCCCGCATCACGGCCACCGTGGCCGAAGCGGGCGCCAACATCGACGAGGTGCATCACCAACGTGCTTTCACCATGCTGGCGGCACAGAACGTGGATGTCGAGCTGGTGCTTCAGACGCGCGGACGGCCCCATCTCGCATCGGTGCTCGACGCGCTGCATGCCGCCGGCTTTGCGGCAGAAGAGCAGCGCTGAGCCCACGCGCGTGCGCAGTGTCCTACCGTGAGCCGGGCTGACCCTGAGGCACGGCGCGCGCCGTGCCCGGTAAAATCAACGCCAGTTTCGAGAACCTGAGGTATTTCCGATGTCCACCCCCACCCCTGTCGAGCCGGGTCACGACGCCATCGTCGAACAAGACGCGGTCGAATCGATCGTGCCGCTGATGCCCATCGTGCTGCCCCTTGTGGGCGGTGTGCTGATGCTGCTGCTGGCATCGATCGCCGTCTACCTGGCCTGAGCCCTGCGCTCGGCGGGCCTTCGTGCGGGCCCGCATTCTTCGGCGCACCCTCTCCCGAACCCGAAAACGTTTTCTCCAACGGCCTTCGCGCGCCTTTGTGCCGCGGCCCGTTTGAAAAGACGATTTTCAACTTAGGAGACATCCGATGAACGCACCCGTGATGAAGGGCCTGAACCTCCAGACGCCCTCTTACGTCAAGAACGCCAGGCTGATCGCCTGGGTGGCCGACATGGCCGCGCTGTGCAAGCCAGACAGCATCCACTGGTGCGACGGCAGTACCGAAGAGTACGACCGCCTGTGCCAGCAACTTGTGGACGCCGGCACCTTCAAGAGGCTCGATCCGGTCAAGCGCCCCAACTCGTACCTGGCTTCGTCCGACCCGAGCGACGTGGCGCGCGTCGAGGACCGCACCTACATCTGCTCGGAGCAGAAGGAGAATGCCGGGCCGACCAACAACTGGATGGCGCCGGCCGAGATGCGCGCGACGTTGCAGCCGCTCTTCGACGGCTGCATGAAGGGCCGCACGATGTACGTGGTGCCCTTCTCGATGGGCCCGCTGGGCTCGCCGATCGCCCACATCGGCATCGAACTCTCCGACAGCCCGTACGTCGCGGTCAACATGAAGATCATGACCCGCATGGGCCGAGCCGTGTTCGACGTGCTCGGCGTCGACGGCGACTTCGTGCCCTGCGTGCACACGGTGGGCGCCCCGCTGGAGGCCGGCCAGAAGGACGTTGCCTGGCCGTGCAACAAGACCAAGTACATCGTCCACTACCCGGAGACGCGCGAGATCTGGAGCTACGGTTCGGGCTACGGCGGCAACGCGCTGCTCGGCAAGAAGTGCTTCGCGCTGCGCATCGCCTCGACGATGGGACGCGACGAAGGCTGGCTTGCCGAACACATGCTGATCCTCGGCGTGACCAATCCCGAAGGCCGGAAGTACCACGTGGCAGCGGCGTTCCCGAGCGCCTGTGGCAAGACCAACTTCGCCATGCTGATCCCGCCGGCCGGTCTCGACGGCTGGAAGGTCACGACCATCGGCGACGACATCGCCTGGATCAAGCCGCAGGCCGACGGTCGGCTGCGCGCGATCAACCCCGAAGCCGGCTACTTCGGCGTGGCACCGGGCACGAACGTGCAGACCAACCCGAACTGCATGGCCAGCATCGAGCGCGACACCATCTTCACCAACGTCGCGCTGACCGACGACGGCGATGTGTGGTGGGAAGGCATGGGCGACGCACCGGCGCATGCCATCGACTGGCAAGGCAATGACTGGACGCCGGCGATCGCGAAGGAAACCGGCGCCAAGGCCGCGCACCCGAACGCGCGCTTCACCGTGGCTGCCATCAACAACCCGGCGCTCGACGAGGCCTGGGATGACCCGAAGGGCGTGGCGATCGACGCCTTCATCTTCGGTGGCCGCCGCTCGACGACCGTGCCGCTGGTCACCGAGGCGCGCAGCTGGGTCGAAGGCGTGTACATGGCAGCGACGATGGGCTCCGAAACCACCGCGGCCGCGACCGGCCAGGCCGGCGTGGTTCGCCGCGACCCGTTCGCGATGCTTCCGTTCGCGGGCTACAACATGAGCGACTACTTCCAGCACTGGCTCGACCTCGGCAAGAAGCTCGATGCCTCGGGCGCGAAGCTGCCGAAGATCTACACCACGAACTGGTTCCGCAAGGGCGCCGACGGCAAGTTCGTCTGGCCCGGCTATGGCGAGAACATGCGCGTGCTGAAGTGGATGATCGAGCGCATCGAGCACAAGGCCGAAGGCGCCGAGCATGTGTTCGGCGTGAGCCCACGTTACGAGGACCTGAGCTGGAAGGGCCTGGACTTCAGTGCCGCGCAGTTCGACACCGTGACCAGCATCGACAAGTCGGCCTGGCGCGAAGAACTCAAGCTGCATGAGGAGCTCTTCGCGCAGCTCGCGCACCACCTGCCGAAGGAGTTGCCGGCGACCAAGGCCGCGATCGAGGAGCGGCTGGACGCCTGAGGCCGGTCGGGCGCTGCGCACAAAAAAAAAGCCGCCCGGGCGAGGGCGGCTTTTTCATGGGCGCCGGACGGCGCCGGCGGGTCGGTCAGTAGTAGCGCGAGGCGTTCAGACGGCGCATCGCCTCGTACAGCGTGGGCATCGGGGCCTGCTGCGTCGTGCGGCGCGGCGTTGCAGCCGGCGTGGCGCGGCTGGCGACGTCTTCTTCCGAATTGCGACGGGAAATCGCGGCCTGCAGTTCCTGCATGACGCGCGGGTCGTTCTGCGCGGTCGCAAGAAAGCGGGCATCGGCCCGGGCGGCCGCCTGGCGGGCAGCGATGCCGCGGAAGCGCTCGACCACACGCAGCGCAGCGCCGCGGATCACGTCGGCATAGAGCGCCACCGCCGCGAAGAGCGCGCCGCAGAACACCATCCAGGCGGCCAGCAGACGACCTTCGTTCCAGTTCGAAACGAGGGTGTCGGCAACGACGAGGGCCACGGCAACGACTGCGATCAGCAGGAGTGCCAGGAGATGGCGCGAGCCGGCTCGCGTGCTGCGCGCCTGGTTGAAGCGGTCGAACAGGACCTCCGCGCGTTGTACGCCGGGGTGGACTTGGGGTTGGTCAACGTGGACAAAACTGGTCATGGTGTATCCCTCCGTGGGATGAATGGCCGAAGCCGATGCAGTGATATTAGGGGTTTCCCTAGTGCTATTCCACTTTATATTTCTGATGTTTATCATTCACTACGATGATGAATGTCAACTTTCGCACGCTGGATCTCAATCTGCTGCGTGTTTTCGACGAGGTGATGGCCGAGCGCAATCTCACGCGTGCCGCACGGAACCTCTCGTTGACACAACCTGCCGTGAGCAATGCGCTTCGCCGTCTGCGCGACGTGCTCGGTGACGAGTTGGTGCGGCGCTCCGGTGCGGGCGTGGAGCCGACCCCGCGCGCTCTGGCGTTGTGGCCGACGGTGCGCGACGCGTTGCGGCATCTGCAGCACACGCTGGCGCCGAGCGATTTCAACCCGGCCACGGCCGACACCAGCTTCGTGCTCAGCGGCTCTATGTCGGCCAATACGTGTGCGTGATGCGGCGCGGCCATCCGCTGGCGGACAAGCCTCTGACGCTGGACGACTATTGCGCCGCACGCCATCTGCTGGTGAGCTTTTCCGGACGACCCTACGGCTTCATCGACCAGACGCTCGGCACGCTCGGGCGCGAGCGGCGCATCGTGGTGACGGTGAACCAGTTCTTCACGGCCGGTCGCGTGGTGGCCAACTCCGACCTGCTGACGGTGCTGCCGCGCCACTTCGTGAGCGTGACGGGCATCGACGACCAGCTGGTGTTGCGCGACCTGCCCTTCGACCAGCCTCTGGTGCATGTGGATGCGGTCTGGCATCGCCGGGCCCAGCACGGGCATGCGCACGAATGGCTGCGCGATGCGCTGGTGCGCTCGGCTGCTGTGGCCTTTGCGCGCTCGGTCATCGAGCGCGACGTGCCGTCCGCTTAGCGCACGACGCGCAGAAAGGCGCTGGCTGCTTCGCGCAGCTCGTAGGCGTGGTGCGGGTCGACGCCGGCACAAGAATCGGCGCTTTCCAGCAGCGCGGATGCCGGGCTGGCAGGCGCAGCGGCGGCGGGGGAACGAATGAAACCCATCAATTGACCGAACAACGAAAACATACAGGTGCGCGGCCTTGGCCCGCGCTGGTGTGGTGATGGACCTTAGATTAAGGGTTTTCCCTAGTCTTTCAATGCCGAGGTCATGCTCGATGCACATAACAGCATTCACCTAGACTGGATCGCGATGAAGCTGCAACTGCTGTCCGACCTGCACCTGGAGTCCCACCCGCGCTTCATGCCAACGCCGGCGCCGGGCGCCGACCTGCTGATTCTGGCGGGCGATATCGGCTCCTACCAGCCCGGCTCCCGACTGACCGATCCGGACTTCGGCCTGGGGCGCTTTTCACCGAAGAACGGGTGGCCCACCCCGGTGATCTACGTGCCGGGCAACCACGAATACGACGGCGACGACTTCGACGCGGTGCATGCGCGGTTGCGGGACTGTTGCGATGCGCTGCAAATCCTCTGGCTGGAGCGCGAAACAAGGGTCATCGACGGCATCCGCTTCGTCGGCACGACCCTGTGGAGCGACTTCGACGCGCTGGTCGACCCGGCCGACAGCATGACGCAGCAACTCAGAACGCGCGGCAAGGCCATGCGCGCGGCCAATTTCTATCTTGAAAAAGCGGCCACCACGCGCGGTGGTCAGCCTTTTCTGGCCGAATCGCTGAGAGAGCACTCACTCGCATGCCAGGCCTGGCTCAGTGGCGCATTGGCGGAACCCTTTGTCGGGACCACGGTGGCCGTGACCCACTTCGCGCCGACCCTGGCGAGTGCGGATCCACGCTATGGCCTGACGCCGGGCACCGCCGGCTTCTGCAATTCGCTGGACGCCTTGCTGCCGCGCGCACAGTTCTGGCTCCATGGCCACCTGCACTGCGCTTTCGACTATGTGAAGGACGGCTGCCGCGTGGTCGCGAATCCGCTCGGCTACAAGGGCAAGGGCGAGCAGGACGCCTTCGATCCGGTGCTTTGCATCGACGTGCCCTGACGATTCAGCGCGCCGACAGGCCCTCGAAGCAACTCTCGAGCACCATGTCGACGATCTGCGCGTCGCTGTAGTTGCCGCCGACACGCAAGAACTCGAGCACCGGGTCGCACGCCCGGGCGAAGAGCGTGTAGAGCACCGCGATCGCCGGCAGCGTGCTGCTGAGCGTGCCGTTGGCTTGTGCCGCCTGGATCCAGCCGCCCAGCGTGTCGCTCACACCCATGAGACGGTCGATGTAGGCCCGGTTGGCCATGAGCGTGGTGCGCAACGACGAGCTCTGGTGGGGCAAGGACGGCATTTCGCCGGCGAGCTGCACTTCCATGGCCCAGCGCGCGACCGCCTTCAGCTTGCCCAGCGGGTCTGCCGCGGCCGGCAGCGTGGCCATGAAGTCTTGCGTGCGCTTCATGATCCGGACCATCGCGGCGGCGGCCAGGTCTTCCTTGCTCGGGAAATGCTTGTAAAGGCTCGCTTTCGCGATGCCGACGGCCGCGGCGACCTCGTCGACGGTCATCGCCTCGAACCCCTTCTCCGCCAGCAGCTTGTTGACGGCGAGGATGATCGCCTCCTCGCGGGCCACGAGCATCTGCTCCTTGAATGAAGGCTTGGGCGCGACGACAGCGGAGTTCATTTCCCGATTTTAGCCCTGCGCGTCGTCAAACAGTCAGCCTGCCTGCAAAGTTACCAAGCAGTATTTCTCGAAACCGAAGCGTCATCCGGCTTCGATGGCGGGCCGGCCGGCCTGCACGACGAATGCCGCCTGCCGGCCGAAGACGGCGTCGGCCGGCACCGGATGCGGCGTGGCGCGCATCTCGCAATGCACGGCCTCCGGCGTGATCTCCAGCCGCGCCCAGCCTCGCTCGTCGCCACGCGCATGCTGCACGTCGGGGTTGTCGCGGCGCAACCGCGCCATGGCGGCCTGGCTGGCACCGCGCGAGGTGACCGACCCGCCAATGAATTCGGCAGCGACGACGGGCGAGGCGCTGTCGTTCGGCCGCACGCGCAGATCGGCGGCCGCGTGACGGTGGACGTCGCCGCCCAGCGAGACCACGTTGCGCACCTGCGCATCGGCAATGCCCTGCAAGAGGCGCTGGCGCGCGGCAGGGTAGCCGTCCCAAGCATCCGTCCAAACGCTGCGGCCCTCGGGCGTATCGATCCCGGTGGCGCTGACCTGTGTCGCCTGTCCCAGCAGCTTCCAGCGCCGCGAGGAGCCCGCCAGGCCGCCGGAAAGCCAGTGTTCCTGTTCCGCGCCGAGCATCGTGCGCGAAGGGTCGTCCAGCTCGGCGCAACCCGTGACCGACCGGCCGGCGTCGCGCTGCGGGTCGGGGCAGGCGTGGTGGCTGCGGTGCTGGCGCGTGTCGAGCGTCCAGAGTTCGGCCAGCCGGCCCCACTGGAAGCGGTCGTGGATGCGCATCGCGGGGCCTTCGGGCGCGACCGCGATCGGCATGTGCTCGAAGTAGGCACGATAGGCGGCGGCACGGCGGCGCAGGAAGCGCGCGGGGTCGCTGTAGGCGGGGTCGCGGTCGTCGGCATAGTCGTTCACCACCTCGTGGTCGTCCAGCGTGACGATCCACGGGTGCGCGGCGTGCGCGGCCTGCAGGTCTGCATCGCGCTTGTAGAGTGCGTGGCGCGCGCGGTAGTCGCTCAGCGTGTGCGGCGTTGCGGTGCCGTGCTGGCGCGCGGTGTAGGCCGGGCTGCTGCCCTCGTAGATGTAGTCGCCGACGAACAGCACGAAGTCCACATCGTGCGCGGCGATCTCCCGGTGCGCCGCGAAGAAGCCCTGCTCGTAATGCTGGCACGACGCGAGCGCGAGCCGCAGGCGGCGCACGTCGGCTTCGGGCGCGGGCGCCGTGCGGGTATGGCCGACACGGCTCGCCGCCTGACCGCAGGTGAAGCGATACCAGTAGTCGCGGCCGGGCTGCAGGCCCTGCGCCAGCACGTGCACGCTGAAGCCGCGCGAGGGCCAGGCCATCGCATCGCGCTGCTGCACGGGTTGCCGCAGCGCCGCGTCGCCATAGATTTCGCAGCGCACGGGGATGCCGTCCGCCGCCGCCGCATCGGTCTCCGGCGCCAGCAGGCGCGTCCACAACACCACGCCGTCGGGTCGCGGCTGCCCGCTCGCGACGCCGAGCGCGAAGGGGTCGCTTGTCCAGCGCGGGGGACCGGCGGCGCGGGCATTCGCGGCCACGGCCAGGCCACCGAGGGCGAGCCGGAGTGCAGCCCGGTGGAAGTCGCGGCGGTTCGGATGCATCGCCGGCATGGTCTACAGCAGTTCCTCGCCCACGATCGGCAGCAACAGCCAGTTCTTCAGGCGCAGCCAGAAGAACTGTCCAGGCTGATCCTGGTGCACCACGTCGCCGCCCTGCTCGTCGGTCTCGACCCAGTGCACCCGCTGGCCATCGGGCCCGAGCCGCAGCAGGTAGCCGAGACGCACGCGCGACTTGCGGTCGGGGCCGACGAGGCGCTCGAAGTCGCCCACCACTTCGGCACTGTCGATCACGAGGCCCATCTCGGTGTTGACCGCGGCCGAGCGGTGATCGAGGTTCATCGAGCCGACGAACAGGCGCCGGCGGTCGATCACCGCGACCTTGGCATGCAGCCGGCTGATCGACTTGCCGAACTCGCCGAAACGCCCCGAGCGCCCGGTCAGCTCCGGCGCGATCTCGGCGATCTCGACGCCGATCTTCAGCATGTCGGCACGGTAGCGCTCGTAGCCTGCATAGGCCAGCGGCTCGTCGGTGGCACCGAGCGAATTGGTGACGATCGAGATCCGTCCGCCGCGCGCGATGGCGGTCTTCATCATGGCCAGGCCCTGTTGGCCGGGAATGAAGTAGGGAGAGATGATCTGAACGCCGGCGTGAGCCCCGTTGATGACGCCAAGCGCCCCTTCGGTCACGCTGCCTTTGTAGGCGGCCTCGGCCGTGCGGGTGATCTTGGCCGGGTCATCCGCGAGCAGGTGGGCGGCTGCCCAGCGCAGGCCGAGCCGCCCCGTGGCCAGCTGCTCGCCGAGCGGGGGGTGGTCGAGCACATCGCGGGGCCGGATGGGCACGTCGGGCGCGGCCTGGCTCACCAGCTCGTCGAAACGATGCTGCGCCGCATCGCGCGGCAGCGACAGCGGCGCAATGCTTTCGATCGAGTGCACCTGTTCGCTGTTCCAGTAGCGGTCGAAGGCAGCGGACATCTCGCGCACCACCGGCCCGCACGACAGCACGTCCATGTCGATGAAGTTCGCCGCCGTGTTGCGCATGAAGTACTCGTTGGCAATGTTGCGCCCGCCCGAGACAGCCATGCTGTTGTCGGCCACCAGCAATTTGTTGTGCATGCGATGGTTGATGCGGCCGAACTCGTGCAGCGACAGCGCGAGCCGCGCCATGAGCGACGTGGCGCGCGAGGGGAGCGGATTGAACAGGCGGACTTCCACGTTCGGGTGGGCTGCCAGGGTGCCGAACAGTTCGTCCTCGCCGCCGGCGTAGAGATCGTCCACCAGCAGCCGCACGCGCACGCCACGCGCAGCCGCGTCGCGCAGTTCGCGCAGCAGCAGCATGCCGACGTCGTCGTTGTTGATGAGGTAGTACTGCACGTCGAGCGACTTCTCTGCGTGGCGCGCGAGCGAGATGCGCGCATCGAACGCAAAAGCGGCTTCGGGCAGCAGGCGAAAGCCCGAGAGTGCTGGCGCTTGCCCATTCGCCGCTGCTGCAACGGTGCGGGCCAGCGCGGTGTCGGCCACGTCGGTCAGCGCCTGCGTGCGCGGGCCTGGCACCGGCGGCGGCAGGCTGGCGCAAGCGCCCTGCAGCAACGCCGCGCCGAGGATCGCGAGCCTGCGAAGAATGTGGCGTGCTGCTCCCATGGCCCGCACTGTAAGGCGGGCGCCGCGGCAAGGCCAGCAGGCCCGCACCTATGA
>SEGN01000008.1 GCA_004211245.1 Variovorax sp. | reverse complement strand
GATGCGCTGCCCTACGACATCGACGGCGTGGTCTACAAGGTCGACAGCGTCGCGTTGCAGCGCCAGCTCGGCTTCGTTTCGCGCGAGCCGCGCTGGGCCGTGGCGCACAAGTACCCGGCGCAGGAACAGTTCACCGAGGTGATCGCCATCGAAGTGCAGGTCGGCCGCACCGGCAAGCTCACGCCCGTGGCCAAGCTGGCGCCGGTGTTCGTCGGCGGCGTCACGGTCACGAATGCCACGCTGCACAACGAGGATGAAGCGCGTCGCAAGGACGTTCGTGTCGGCGACACGGTCATCGTGCGGCGTGCCGGCGACGTGATTCCGGAGGTGGTCGGCGTGGCGCCGGCGAGCCTCGCGAAGTCCGACGACCAGCGCGGCCCGCAGTTCACCATGCCGCGCAGGTGTCCGGTCTGCGGCTCCGACGCGGTGCGCGAGGAGGGCGAGGCCGACTACCGCTGCACCGGTGGCCTTTTCTGCGGCGCGCAGCGCAAGGAGGCCATCCTGCATTTCGCGGCGCGCCGCGCGGTGGAGGTCGAAGGCCTGGGCGACAGGCTGGTCGAGCAACTGGTCGATGCCAACCTGATCCGCACCTTGCCCGACCTCTACCGGCTTGGGTTCACCACTCTGGTCGGGCTGGACCGCATGGCCGAGAAGTCGGCGCAGAACATCGTCGCAGCGCTCGAGAAGTCGAAGAAGACGACCCTGCCGCGCTTCCTGTTCGGCCTCGGCATCCGGCACGTGGGCGAGAGCACGGCGAAGGACCTCGCCAGGCACTTCGGCAAGCTCGACGCGATCATGGATGCGAGCGAAGCGGCGCTGCTCGAAGTCAACGACGTGGGCCCGGTCGTGGCCCAAAGCCTGCGCACTTTCTTCGACCAGCCGCACAACCGCGAGGTGGTCGAGCAGCTGCGCGCCTGCGGCCTGACCTGGGAGGAAGGCGAACCGGCGGCGCGCGCGCCCAAACCGCTCGCGGGCAAGACCTTCGTCATCACGGGCACCCTGCCCACGCTCGGGCGGGACGATGCCAAGGACAAACTCGAGGCCGCCGGCGCCAAGGTGGCCGGCTCCGTCAGCAAGAAAACAGACTACGTGGTGGCGGGAGCGGAAGCAGGCAGCAAGCTCGACAAGGCCCGGGCGCTCGGGGTCGCCGTGATCGACGAAGCGCAGATGCTGGCGCTGCTTGGCGGTGGCGGCTGACGCTTACCCCACGTTACGCGACTTCACACTGGCGCAGTCAACATGGCGCATCGTAGGCCGTTGTATTTGCGTGTCACAGGAGTATTCGCAATGAACACAGTTCGCTCGCTCGGCCTCGTGGCCGCCGTTGGTGCCGTCGTCGTCCTCACCGGCTGCGCGGCAGGGCCGGGGTACTACGGAGATCCAGGCTACTCGGGCTATTCGCAGCCCTACTATGCCGACCCGCTCGTCGTGTCGCCCCCACCGGTCTACATCCAGGGGGGCGGCTACTACGGCGGGGGCGGGCGACCGTATTACCGCGAGCCGTACTACGACCGCCGCGACCGCGACTATCCGGGCGTCCGACCGGGTTACGGGCCCCGACCCGGGTTCGTGCCGCCGCGCCCGGCCGTTCAGGCTCAGCCCCAGCGCACGCCGCCCGGCTATCCGCGACAGGTCGTTGTTCCGCCGTCGGCCCGAGGTGCCCCACCGGTCACGATCCAGCCGTCCTGGAACAACAAGGAACAGCCCTGACCGTTCGCGAGATCCTGAAGATGGGCGATCCGCGGCTGCTGCGCGTGGCGCAGCCGGTTGCGGCGTTCGACACGGACGAGCTGCATCTGCTCGTGCGCGACATGTTCGAAACCATGCACGCGGTTCACGGTGCGGGCCTGGCCGCGCCCCAGATCGGCGTCGACCAGCAATTGGTCATCTTCGGGACGGATGCGGCGAATCCCCGTTATCCCGATGCGCCGATCGTGCCCCGCACGGTGCTGCTGAACCCGGTCGTCACGCCGTTGGGTGACGAAGAGGAGGAGGGCTGGGAAGGATGTCTTTCGGTGCCCGGACTGCGCGGCGTGGTGCCGCGCTTCGCGCACATCCGCTACACCGGCTTCGATCCCTATGGCGACCCGATCGACCGGACGGCCAGCGGCTTTCATGCACGCGTCGTGCAACACGAGGTCGATCACCTGCTGGGCAAGCTCTATCCCATGCGGGTGCGCGATTTCTCTCGTTTTGGCTTCACCGAGGTCCTGTTTCCAGGCCTCGATGCCACCGTGGACGACTGAAACTTCAGTTGTACTTGCCGGCGGTCCCGCCCACACTGAAGCGCCCCGCGCCCAGGAACGCCACCGCAATCGCCGCGAACAGGAACATACCCTGCAGTTCCAGCGCCCAGCCGCCGTTCTTGCCGATGACCGTCAGGTCCTTCATGTGCACCAGCGCGATGGCGACGATCATGTTGATCGCTACGATCCAGGCCGCCGGCCGGGTGTAGATGCCGACGATCAGCAGCACCGGCGCCACGATTTCGCCGATGTACACCAGATAGGCGAGTGCGCCCGGCAAGCCGTGCGACGCGAGCATGCTGGACACGAAACCCACGCCGGAACTGAGTTTGGCAATGCCGTGCAACAGGATCAGGATGCCCAGTGCGAGGCGCAGGACGAGCTTGCCGGTGTCATCGGAACGGATCATTGAACAGACCTTTTTGTGGAAGTGGAAAGTGGCTGAATTGTGAACCAGCCGGCGCCACTTAAACTGCTCCTTGCTGACATCCGAGGAACTCACCATGACATCACGCTTCCGATCGGCCTTCGCTGCCATGGCCGCCACCCTTGCCGTGGCCGCTGCCGCCCCCGCCTTTGCCGGGAAGACGCTCGACGCAGTCAAGCAACGCGGCACGGTCAAATGCGGAGTGACCAACGGCGTGGCCGGCTTCTCCGCGCCGGACACGCAAGGCAACTGGTCGGGCCTCGATGTGGACACCTGCCGCGCCATCGCCGCCGCCGTGCTCGGCGATGGCAAGAAGGTGGACTTCGTGCCACTCAATTCGCAGCAACGCTTCGCAGCGCTCCAGGCCGGCGAAGTCGACATCCTGGCGCGCAACACCACCTGGAACCTCACCCGCGACGCCTCCCTGGGCCTGAGCTTCACCACCATCAACTACTACGACGGCCAGGGGTTCCTGGTGCCGAAGAAGATCAAGGTCACCAGCGCGAAGCAGTTGAAGGGCGCGACCATCTGCACCCAGGCCGGCACGACCAACGAGAAGAACGTGGCCGACTGGTCGAAGGCGCAGGGCATCCCTGTCAAGACCGTCGTGTTCGAGAGCTTCGAGGCCTCGTTCAAGGCGTTCTTCGCCGGCCGTTGCCAGGCTTTCACGACCGACAGTTCGGCGCTGGCCGGCCTTCGCAACAAGGAAGCCGCCAACCCGGACGACTACCTCATCCTGCCGGAGCTGATCTCGAAGGAGCCGCTCGCGCCCGCCGTGAAGCGCGGTGACGACGAATGGTTCGCCATCGTCAAGTGGGTGCCGAATGCGCTGATCGAGGCGGAAGAGGCCGGCATCACCCAGGCCAACGCCGACGAACTCAAGGCGTCCAGCAAGGATCCGGCACAGCAGCGCCTGCTCGGCAGCAGCGACGACCTCGGCAAGCTGCTGGGCCTCGACAAGGACTGGTCGTACCGCGCGATCAAGGCGGTCGGCAACTACGGCGAGATCTTCGAGCGCAACGTGGGTCCGAAATCGGTGCTCAAGCTGCCGCGCGGCGCCAACAACCTCTGGAACAAGGGCGGGCTGCTCTATGCCTTGCCCGTGAAGTGACCCGCGCAGACCGCACCCAGGCCGCGTGAACTTCGACTTCCTGTGGCAGCCGGCCGGCTTCGGCATTTCCGAGGGCTGGCTCGATTTCGATTCGGCCGAGCCGTTCTGGCGCGCATTCGCGGCCGGCATCGTCAACACGGTGCGCGCCTCCGTCCCGGCGGCGCTGATCGCGGTGGTGCTCGGCACGCTGATCGGCATCGGCCGGCTCACCCCGCACCTGCTGGTGCGCGGGCTGTGCAATGTCTACGTGCAAGCGTTTCGCAATGTGCCGCTGCTGGTGCAGCTGCTGATGCTGTACTTCGCCCTCACGCAACTCCTGCCGGACTCGACCGAGGCGGTGCAGTTGCTGCCGGGCGTGTGGCTCAGCAAGGGCGGCCTGTCGGTGCCCTGGCCGGTCCGTGACGAAGGCGCCTTCTGGCCGAGCCGCTTCGACTGGCCGGAGCCAACCAGTTTCAACGTCACGGGCGGCGCGGCGCTGAGCCCGGAGTACCTCACCATCGTGTTCGGTCTCGGTCTCTACACTGCGGCCTTCGTGGCCGAGATCGTGCGCGCAGGCATCACGTCGGTGTCCGCGGGCCAGAAGCTCGCGGCCCAGGCACTCGGGCTCACGCCGGTTCAGCAACTGCGCATCGTGGTCCTGCCACAGGCGCTGCGGGTGATCGTGCCCGCACTCACCAACCAGTTGCTGAGCCTGACCAAGAACTCCTCCCTCGCGGTCGCGGTGGGCTATCCCGAACTCGTCTCGATCGCCAATACCTCGCTCAATTCCACCGGTCGCGCGTTCGAGTGCATCGCGATCATCATGGCGGTGTACCTGGCGCTCTCGCTGCTCATTTCGGCCGCGATGAACGCGTACAACACGCGCGTGGCCCTGCGAGGCTGGCAATGACGGCGGGCCACTGGCGCGGTGAACTGTTCGGCTCGCCGCTGCGCGCGGCGGCCACCTTGCTGCTGCTTGCGTTGATCGGCTGGGCCGGCGTTCACGCGGTCGACTGGGCGTTGCTGCACGCGGTGTTCCGGCCGGATGCAGAGGCCTGCCGCGCGGCCCGCCATGGCGCCTGCTGGGGCGTGATCGCCGAGAAGTGGCGACCGCTGCTGTTCGGCCGCTACCCTTTCGAAGACCAGTGGCGGCCAGCGATCGCGGTCGCGCTGCTGTCGGCCATCACGCTGCTGAGTGCCTGGCCGCGCAGCTGGCGGTGGTGGTTGTTGCCGCTCTGGGCAGCGACGCTCGCCGCCTGCGTGCTGCTGATGCGCGGCGGCGTGTTCGGCTGGACGCTGGTGCCCACCAGTCGGTGGGGCGGGCTGCCATTGACCATCGGCCTGGCCGTGGTCGGGCTGGCGCTGGCCTTTCCGCTGGCGCTGCTGCTTGCGCTCGGCCGTCGCTCTCAATGGCCACTGGCGCGTGCGGTCACGGCCGGCTACATCGAATTGGTGCGCGGCGTGCCGCTGATCTCGGTGCTGTTCATGGCCTCGTACCTGCTGCCGTTGCTGTGGCCGGCGGGCTGGAAACCGGATGTGCTCATCCGCGTGCTGGCCGGCCTGAGCCTGTTCGTGGCCGCCTATCTCGCCGAGATCATCCGCGGCGGCCTGCAGGCCGTGCCGCGTGGCCAGACCGAGGTCGCGATGGCGCTCGGTTTCGGCCGCTGGCCGGTGCAGCGCGACATCATCCTGCCGCAGGCGCTGCGGCTGGTGGTGCCGGCGCTGACGAACAACGTGGTCGGAACGCTGAAAGACACCTCACTCGTCACCGTCGTCGGCCTGTTCGAACTGACCGGCGCCCTGGGCCTCGCGCTCGGTGGCGATCCGACCTGGCGGCCGTTCTACCTCGAGGGCTACCTGTTCATCGCATTGGTCTATTGGGTGATGTGCTTCGGGCTGTCGCGCTACAGCGCTTGGCTCGAGCGCCGGCTCGGCGCCGGGCGCCGCTGATCACGGCGCCAGCGCCTCGAGCAGCTCGGTTTCGATCGCCAACTGGGCTCGCTGGCCCTGCAGCTCGGGCCCGCTGATGAGGAAGGTGTCCTCGATGCGTTCGCCCAGCGTCGTGACTTTCGCAAGCTGCAGGTTGAGGTGGTGCTGCGCCAGCACGCGAGCCACCGAATAGAGCAGTCCGGCGCGGTCGCTCGCCGAGATGTTGAGCACCCAGCGCTGCGCCTTCTCGTCCGGGACCAGGCTGATCCGCGGCTTGATCGGAAAGCTGCGCACCCGGCGCGACACGCGGCCCTTGCTCGGCGCCGGCAATGCGCCGGCCTCGTCGAGTGTCTTGCTCAGGCCCGACTCGACCATGCTGATCAGGTCGCGGTAGTGCTCGGGAATGAAGGTCGTGATCACCTGGAAGGTGTCGAGCGCATAGCCGTTGCTGGTCGTGTGCACCTTGGCGTCGAGGATGCTGAACGAGGCCTGGTCGAAGTACCCGCAGATGCGGGCGAACAGGTCGGTCTGGTCGGGCGTGTACACGACCACCTGCAGACCTTCTCCGATCGGCGACAGGCGTGCCCGTACCAGTGCGGCAGCCTTGGGGTCGATCGGCACCCCCGGCATCGGCACACGGCGAGACAACTGCTTGGCATGCCAGGCGATCTCGCCCGCGTCGTGACGCATGAAGTAGCCCACGTCGAGCGTCTCCCACAGCGCCTTGTGTGCATCGGTGGGCTGGGCGTGGAGCGCGAGCTGTACCAGCGCGTCGCGCTTGCGCGCCTCGATCTCGGCGCCGGCGTCGGGCATGCTGCCGCCGAGCGTGCGGACCGTCGCTCTGTAGAGGTCTTCGAGCAGCTTGCCCTTCCAGGCGTTCCACACGCGCGGCGAGGTGCCGCGGATGTCGGCGATGGTCAGCAGGTAGAGTGCGGTCAGGTACCGCTCGCTGCCCACGCGGCGCGCGAAGGCACTGATGATTTCGGGGTCGCTCAGGTCCTGCTTCTGCGCGACCACGCTCATGGTCAGGTGCTCGGCCACCAGGAACTCGATGAGCCTGGTGTCCTCGCGGTCGATCTCGTGCTGGCGGCAGAAGCGGCGCACGTCGAGCGCGCCCAGGCGCGAGTGGTCGCCGCCGCGGCCCTTGGCGATGTCGTGGAACAGTGCCGCCACGTACAGAATCCACGGCTTGTTCCAGCCGGCTGCCAATTGCGAGCAGAACGGGTATTCGTGTGCATGCTCGGCAATGAAGAAGCGGCGCACGTTGCGCAGCACCATCAGGATGTGCTGGTCCACCGTGTACACGTGGAACAGGTCGTGCTGCATCTGGCCCACGATGCTGCGAAACACGCGCAGGTAGCGGCCCAGCACCGAGGTTTCGTTCATCAGCCGGAACGCATGCGTGATGCCGCGCGGCTCCAGCAGCATGCGCATGAAGGTAACGTGGTTCACCCGATCGTTGCGGAACTTGCTGTCCATCACGTGGCGCGCGTTGTAGAGCGCGCGCAAGGTGCGCGCCGACAAGCCCTTCACGCCGACGGTCTTCTGGTAGAGCAGGAAGGTCTCCAGGATCGCGTGCGGATCCTTCAGGTACAGGTCATCGCTCGCCACCTCGATCAGACCCGCCTTCTCGAAGAAGCGGTCGTTGATGCGCACCGGCTCCTCGCCGAGCGGCTGCAGCCGCTCCGAGATGTTGAGCAGCAGGATGTGGTTGAGCTGCGTCACCGCCTTGGCGGCCCAGTAGTAGCGCCGCATCAGCGCCTCGCTCGCCTTGCGTTGCGATTCCCCCTCGTAGCCGAAGGTCGCGGCCACGGCGGTCTGCAGGTCGAACACCAGCCGGTCCTCGCGCCGGTTCGCAATCACGTGCAGCCGCGCGCGAATCAGCGACAGCAGTGCCTCGTTGCGCTTGATCTGCTGAACTTCGAAGGCTGTGGCCAGGCCGTTGCGGGCCAGGTCGTCCCAGCGCTGGCCGAAGCCGGCCGCTTTGGTCATCCACAGGATGGCCTGCAGGTCGCGCAGGCCGCCCGGGGACTCCTTGCAGTTGGGCTCGAGCGCATAGGGCGTGTTGTCGAATTTCTGGTGCCGGTGCCGCATCTCCTGCGACTTGGCGGCGAAGAAAGCCTGCGGATCGATCGCGGCCAGAAACTGCTTGCGGAAGGCGGCGTAGAGCTTCTTGTCGCCGGTGATCAGGCGCGACTCGAGCAGCGATGTCTGCACCGTCACGTCCTTCGCGCCTTCGGCAAGGCACTCCCCGAGCGTGCGCACGCTGGAGCCGATCTCGAGACCCGCATCCCAGCAATTTCCGATGAAGGATTCGATGCGTTCCGGCGCCACCGCGGCCTGCTGCGGGTCGGGCAGCAGCAGCAGCACGTCCACGTCGGAATAGGGGAACAGTTCGCCGCGGCCGAAGCCGCCGACCGCCACCAGCGCGAATTCGTTGCCGAACCCGGCATCGTTCCAAAGCGCGGTCAGGGTTTCGTCGGCCAGCGCGGCCAGCTGGCGCAGCACGCCGTGCACGCTGCGCGTGGGCGCGCGCGCGAAACGAAGGGTGTCGAACAACGCCGCCTTGTGCGCGCGATACGCGTCGCGCAGCATCGGCAGGTCGACCGTGGCGGCCTCGATCAAGTCGCGGTGGCCTGGACGAACGAGGGCAGGGGCGGGCTGCCGGCGGACAGCGTCAGCACCTCGTAGCCGGTTTCGGTGACCAGCACCGAGTGTTCCCACTGCGCCGACAGCGAGTGGTCGCGGGTGACGATGGTCCATCCGTCGTACTTGCCGCCCCTGGCGTCTTCCTTGATGTCGCGCTTGCCCATGTTGATCATCGGCTCGATCGTGAAGATCATGCCGGGCTTGAGCTCCTCCATGGTGCCGGGGCGCCCGTAGTGCAGCACCTGCGGCTCCTCGTGAAAGTGCCGGCCGACGCCATGGCCGCAGAACTCGCGGACGATCGAGTAGCCGTGGGCTTCGGCGAACTTCTGGATCGCGTGGCCCACGTCGCCCAGATGGTTGCCCGGCTTCACCTGCAGGATGCCCTGCCACATCGCTTCGTAGGTCACCTGGCACAGCCGCTTGGCAGCGATCGACGCGTCGCCGACGATGAACATGCGGCTGTTGTCGCCGAACCAGCCGTCCTTGATGACGGTGACGTCGATGTTCAGGATGTCGCCCTTCTTCAACGGCTTGTCGTTCGGAATGCCGTGGCAGACCACGTGGTTGACCGACGTGCAGAGCGACTTGGGGTAGGGCGTGCTGCTCGCGCCCATGTAGCCGACCGTGGCCGAGGTGGTGCCCTGCTTGACCATGTACTCGGCAGCCCAGCGGTCGATGTCGTTGGTGGTGACGCCGGGCTTGATCAGCGGCGTCAGGTAGTCCAGCACCTCGGAGGTCAGCCGGCCCACCCGGCGCATCGCGGCGATGCCTTCGGCGTCGTTGTAGGTAATGCTCATAGCCCTGAATTATCCCATTCGGCCCGTTTAAAATTGCGCGCTCACGCGGATGGCCCCAGTCAGCGGCCTTCGCCCCGTTTTCCCGTTCTGTCCCACCCAACGCGGCCCTCGAGGCCCATCCCGACCCGTGACGCAGCCAGTGACCCCGCACCATCCCCTCGTCGTGACACGTTTCGAGGGCGGCGACGCACTCAGCGATTTCCGGGCACGCCAGCTCCTGCCACGACTCCAGGCGGTGGACGAGCGCATCGACGGCGTTTCGGCCCGTTTCGTGCACCTGGTGGCGACCGACACCGCCCCCGACGCGGCCCGCCAGGCCCAACTGAAAGCGCTGTTGACATACGGCGAGCCGTTCGCAGCGACCGCGGCGACGGCCTCGATCGTCGTGGCGCCGCGCCTCGGCACGGTCTCGCCATGGGCCTCCAAGGCCACGGACATCGCCCGCAACTGCGGGTTTTCGGTGCGCCGCATCGAACGGATCACCGAATTCCGGCTTTCGCTGAAGAAGCCGCTGCTCGGCAAGGCGCCCGTGCTGACCGCCGAGGCGCTGGCGGCCGTGGCCGCGCTGCTGCACGACCGCATGACCGAATCGGTGTTGCCCACGCTCGACAGCGCCGCTGCGCTGTTCGCCGAGCTGCAGGCCCAGCCGATGGCGCACGTCGACCTGCTGGGCGGTGGCCCCGAACAGGGACGGAAAGCGCTGGTCGAGGCCAACAGCGCGTTCGGCCTGGCACTGGCCGAGGACGAGATCGACTACCTGGTGGCCGCCTTCACCCGACTGGGCCGCAACCCGAGCGACGTGGAACTGATGATGTTCGCCCAGGCCAACAGCGAACACTGCCGCCACAAGATCTTCAACGCCGATTTCGTGCTCGACGGCACGGCGCAGCCGATGAGCCTGTTCGGCATGATCCGCCACACCGAAAAGCAGCACCCGCAGCACACGGTGGTGGCGTATTCGGACAACGCCTCGGTCATGGAGGGCACGCGGATCGAGCGCTTCGTCGCGCGTGGCGCCGCGTACGGGAAGGAAGACGCCTTGAGCCACGTGCTCATGAAGGTCGAGACGCACAACCACCCGACCGCGATCTCGCCGTTCCCCGGCGCGTCGACCGGCGCCGGCGGCGAGATCCGCGACGAGGGCGCGACCGGCCGCGGCTCGAAGCCCAAAGCGGGCCTGACCGGCTTCACCGTGTCGAAGCTCTGGCCCGAGGCAGGGCACTACGGCAAGCCCGAACACATCGCCAGCCCGCTGCAGATCATGACCGAGGGGCCGCTCGGCGGGGCCGCGTTCAACAACGAGTTCGGCCGGCCGAACCTGCTGGGCTACTTCCGCGAGTACGAACAGGCGATCGCGAGCGACGTCGACACGGTGCAGCGCGGCTACCACAAGCCGATCATGATCGCGGGCGGGCTCGGCAGCATCGACGCGACGCAGACGAAAAAGATCCAGTTCCCGGCCGGCTCGCTGCTGATCCAGCTCGGCGGCCCCGGCATGCGGATCGGCATGGGCGGCAGTGCCGCGAGTTCGATGGCCACCGGCGCCAACGCGGCCGAGCTCGACTTCGACTCGGTGCAGCGCGGCAACCCCGAGATCGAGCGGCGTGCGCAGGAGGTCATCAATCATTGCTGGCAGGCCGGTGCCGCCAACCCGATCCTGGCGATCCACGACGTCGGCGCCGGCGGCCTGAGCAACGCCTTTCCCGAACTGACCAATGACGCCGGCCGCGGCGCACGTTTCGAGCTGCGCTCGGTACCGCTCGAAGAGTCGGGCATGGCGCCGCGGGAGATCTGGTGCAACGAAAGCCAGGAGCGCTATGTGCTGGCCATCGCACCCGAGTCGCTGGACCGGTTCCAGGCCTTCTGCGAGCGCGAGCGCTGCCCTTTTTCCGTGGTGGGCGTGGCGACCGAGGCCCGCCGGCTGGAGGTGGTCGACGCCGGGGCGGAAGCACCGGTCGACATGCCGATGGATGTGCTCCTTGGCAAGCCGCCGCGGATGCTGCGCGACGTGAAGAGCGTCGCGCGCCGCTTCAAGCCGCTCGACCTCACCGGCGTCGACCTGCAGAAGGCCGCGATCGACGTGCTCTCGCACCCGACCGTCGCCTCCAAGCGCTTCCTCGTGACCATCGGCGATCGCACCGTCGGCGGTCTGAGCCACCGCGACCAGATGGTCGGCCCGTGGCAGGTGCCGGTGGCCGATTGCGCCGTCACGCTGGCCGACTACAAGGGCTTCGCCGGCGAGGCGATGAGCATGGGCGAGCGCACGCCGCTGGCCGCGCTCGACGCTCCCGCATCGGGCCGCATGGCCGTGGCCGAGGCCATCACCAACCTGCTGGCGGCGCCGATCGAACTCTCGCGCGTGAAGCTCTCGGCCAACTGGATGGCGGCCTGCGGCGAGCCCGGCGAGGACGCCGCGCTGTACGAAACGGTGAAGGCCGTCGGCCTCGAACTGTGCCCCGCGCTCGGCATCTCGATCCCGGTCGGCAAGGACTCGCTGTCGATGCGCACGCAATGGCCCGACGGCGAAGAGAGGAAGAAAGTCACTTCGCCCGTGAGCCTGATCGTGACTGCGTTCGCCACGCTGGCCGACGTGCGCGGCACGCTCACGCCGCAGCTCGACGCCGCAGAGAGCGACACCACGCTGGTGCTGATCGACCTGGGCCGCGGCCAGCATCGCATGGCCGGCAGCATCCTGGCGCAGACGCTGGGCCAGAGCGGCGACGTGGTTCCCGACCTCGACGACCCCGCGCAGCTGGTGGCGCTGGTGAACGCGGTGAACGCGCTGCGCGCCGACGGCAAGATCCTCGCGATGCACGACCGAAGCGACGGCGGCCTGTTCGCCACCGCCTGCGAAATGGCGTTCGCCGGGCATGTGGGCGTGGCGCTCAACGTCGACATGCTCGTCACCGAGGGCGACGGCATTTCCGACAGCCGCATGGAAACGGGTGACGCCAAGAACTGGGCGCAGCAGGTGAGTGCGCGGCGCGAAGAACTCACGCTAAAGGCGCTGTTCAACGAAGAGCTTGGCATGGTGCTGCAGGTGCGCACCGCGCAGCGCAACGAGGTGATGCAGGTGCTGCGTGCGCACGGCCTCAGCGCACACAGCCATTTCGTCGGCAAGACGCGACCTGCCAGTTCCGCCATGGACGCCGGCAAGGGCAAGCTCGAAGTCTGGCGCGACGCCAAATCGGTGTTCAGCGCCAACCTGCACGATCTGCACCAGGTTTGGGATTCGGTCAGCTGGAAGATCGCCCGCGAGCGCGACAACCCGGCCTGCGCCGACGCCGAGCACGCGGCGGCCGGTGTGCCGAACGATCCGGGCCTGCACGTCTGCCTGCCGGACTTGCCATTGGCCCCGGCCATCCTGCAATCACGTCCCAAGGTCGCCATCCTGCGCGAGCAGGGCGTCAACTCGCACATCGAGATGGCCTACGCCTTCACCGAAGCCGGTTTCGAGGCCTGCGACGTTCACATGACCGACCTGCAGACGGGCAGGGCGGACCTGGCCGACTTCCAGGGCGTGGTCGCGTGCGGCGGCTTCAGCTACGGCGACACGCTCGGCGCCGGCATCGGCTGGGCCCGCAGCATCACTTTCAACCCCAGGCTGTCGGCGCAGTTCCAGGCCTTCTTCGGCCGTGGCGACACCTTCGGCCTCGGTGTGTGCAACGGTTGCCAGATGTTCGCCGAGCTCGCCGACATCATTCCCGGCGCCGAGGCCTGGCCGCGTTTCACCACCAACCAGAGCGAACGTTTCGAGGCGCGCCTGTCGATGGTGGAGGTGCTTGAATCGCCGAGCATCTTCTTCGGTGGTCTGGCCGGCAGCCGGCTGCCGATCGCGGTGGCGCACGGCGAGGGCTATGCCAACTTCAGGCACCGTGGCGACGCGACGAAGGCCATCGCGGCCATGCGCTATGTCGACAACCACGGCCAGCCGACCGAGCAGTACCCGTTCAACCCGAACGGCAGCGCCGGCGGCTTGACCGCGGTCACCACGGCCGACGGCCGCTTCACCGCCGTGATGCCGCACCCGGAACGCGTGTTCCGCAACATCCAGATGAGCTGGACGCTGCAGGACAGAAGCGACTTCAGTCCCTGGATGCAGATCTGGCGCAACGCCCGGAAGTGGGTCGGCTAGGGCTTCCGGAAGCAGGACAAAAAAAAGCGGCCATCCGGCCGCTTCTCCGGCAGGCGAAGAGGACTACTCGACCTTCGCCTTGGCGCGCAGTTCTTCCTGGTACTTCTGCAGTCGCTGCTGCTGCAGCTGCTGCGTGACCTGCGGCTTCACTTCTTCCAGCTTGGGCAACTGCGCCTGACGGATGTCGTCGACGCGGATCACGTGGTAGCCGAACTGCGACTTTACGGGCACCTGCGTCATCTCGCCCTTGTTGAGCTTGATCATCGCTTCGGAAAACTCCTGGACGAAGCTTGCCGGATTGGCCCAATCGAGGTCACCACCCTTTTCGCCCGAACCCGGGTCCTTGCTCTGCTTCTTGGCCAGGTCTTCGAACTTGGCGCCCTTCTTCAGGTCGGCGATGATTTTCTTGGCCTGGTCTTCCGTTTCGACCAGGATGTGGCGTGCCTTGTATTCCTTGCCGCCGTTGGCCGCCACGAACTTGTCGTATTCGGCCTGGACGTCGGCGTCGGTGACCGGGTTGGCCTTGGCATGGTTCTCGAACAGCTTGCGGATCAGGATCGCCTGGCGCGCCAGTTCGATCTGGGCCTTGAACTCGTCGCTCTTGTCGATGCCTTGCTTCTGGGCCTCCTGCATGAACACTTCGCGCGTGACGACCTCTTCGCGCAGCTGTGTCTGCATTTCAGGCGTTACCGGCCGGCCGGCCGCGGCGAGCTGCTGCGCGAGCATGTCCATGCGCGCCTTGGGCACGGCCTTGCCGTTGACGATGGCAGCGTTCTGCGCGAAGGCAGCCACGGGAATGGCGCCAACGAGCGCGGCGGCCGCGACGGCCTGCAGAAGGTGTTTTTTCATGGGAAGAAGGGGGAGTGTGCTGGCACTCAACGCGCCTCGATGGCGATGGCGTGGAGGCCCTGTGCAATAAAAATCTGCAGCGCATCATACACAAGGCGATGCTGCGCAACCCTCGGTTTGCCGGCGAACAGCGGGCTCGCAATGCGCACGCGGAAGTGCGTGCCGTAGCCCTCCGCACCCGCGCCGGCATGGCCCGCATGCGCGGCGCTCTCGTCGATGACCTCGAGCGCGGTCGGCTGCAGCGCGTCGCGCAGCGTGGCTTCAAGGTCGCGGCTGGTCGGCACGCTCACGACGCCGCCTCGTCGTCGGACTTGAGATGCGGCGAGATGTAGAGACCCTGCGCGATCAGGAACGCGATCGGGAAGGCATAGCCCCACAGTTTGAAATTGACCCACGCGTCGGTACTGAAGTACATCGCCACGTAGCCGTTGATCGCCGCCATGAACAGGCAGTAGCCGATCCAGGCGACATTCAGGTGCGTCCAGATGCGGTCGGGCAGTTGCAGTTGCTTGCCGAGCATCACCTTCAGAAAATTCTTGCGGAAAACCCAGTACGCCACGCCCAGCGCGACTGCCATCGCACCGTACAGGACGGTCGGCTTCCACTTGATGAAGCGATCGTCGTGCAGCGCGAGCGTCAGCGAGCCGAACAGCAGGATGAGCACGAGGGTGGCCTTCTGCATGGTCTCCAGCCGCCTCGTGGTGAATCTGACGATGCCCATCTGCAGCACCGTGGCAGCCATCAACACGCCCGTGGCGACATAGATGTCGTACAGCTTGAAGGCGCCGAAGAACAGCAGGATCGGAAAGAAATCGAGGATCAGCTTCATTTCGGGCTGAAATCCAGCGAGGCCGAGTTCATGCAGTAGCGCAGGCCGGTTTCGGTCGGGCCGTCCGGGAACACATGCCCGAGATGCGCGCCGCAGTTGGCGCAGACGTTCTCGGTGCGCACCATGCCGTGCGAGCGGTCGACGATGTTCTTGATGGCGCCGGGCACGGCTTCCTCGGAGAAACTGGGCCAGCCGCAACCGGCGTCGAACTTGGCGCCCGACTCGAACAGCTTGGCGCCGCAGCAGATGCAGTGGTAGCTGCCGTCGGCCCAGTTCGCTTCGTACTTGCCGGTGTAGGGGCGCTCGGTGGCGGCATGCCGGGTGACCTCGAAAGCGCCGCGCTCGGCGCCCTTTTCGGCCAGCAGGGCTTTCCACTCGGCATCGGTTTTCTGGACAGGATGGGTCATGAGGAGCAGCTGATTTCGATGGAGGAGGCCCAGTCGGGCGGGAAACCGGCATGGTGGTCGAAGCCGGCGTGTTCTTCAAATGGGGTTTCAAGCAGTTTCAGCAAGGTCGCGACGCCCGTGAAGTCCTTGTTCCGGGCCGATTCGATCGCCTCCTGGCCCAGGTGGTTCCGCAGCACGAACTTCGGATTGCTCTGCAGCATGAGCGCTGCCGCAGGGGCGCGCGGAATCGACGCGATGCGCTCGGTGAAAGACGCGAGCCACGCATCGAAAGGTGCCGGATCGGCAAACAGATCGCGCACGGCCTGCACGTCGGCGCCGGCCACATGGTTCGACAGGCGGCGCCAGAAGATGGTCCAGTCGGTCTGCTCCCTCGCGAGCAGGGCGAGCACGTCCTCGATGCGCTGGCGGTCGCCTTCGCGCAGGTCGGCCAGACCGAGCTTGGCGCCCATGCGGCGCTCGAATTCCCGCGGGAACACCGCCTTGTAGGAGTCGAGCGCGGCGACAGCAACCTCCTGTTCGCCGATCAGCGGCAGCAGCGCCTGGCCGAGGCAATGCAGGTTCCAGTACGCGACGTTCGGCTGCTGGTTGTAGGCATAGCGGCCGCCCGTATCGCTGTGGTTGCAGATGTGCCGCGGGTTGAAGCCATCCAGGAATTGGAACGGTCCGTAGTCGATGGTGAGTCCCAGAATACTCATGTTGTCGGTGTTCATCACACCGTGGCAGAAGCCGACCGCCTGCCACTGCGCCATCAGCGCCGCGGTGCGTTCGCTCACGGCTTCCAGCAGTGCTGCATAGGCATTGCCGCCGAAGCGTGCGGTCGTGCGGCATTCGGGGTAATGACGGTCGATCACGAAGTCGGCCAAGGCGCGCAGTTCGTCGTAACGCTCGTTGGCCGAAAAGTGCTCGAAATGGCCGAAGCGGATGAAACTCGGCGCTGTCCGCGTGACCACGGCCGCGGTTTCGAGTTCCTCGCGCCGGATGCGCGCGTCCGAGCCGGTGACGCACAGCGCGCGCGTGGTTGGAATGCCCAACGCGTGCATGGCCTCGCTGCACAGGAATTCGCGGATGCTCGACCGCAGCACCGCCCGGCCATCGCCCATCCGGGAGTAGGGCGTGCGACCGGCGCCTTTCAGTTGCACCTCGAAGCCGCTGGTGGTTTCGCCGAGCAGGATGGCGCGCCCGTCACCCAATTGCCCCGCCCACACGCCGAACTGGTGACCGCTGTAGACGCTGGCCAGCGGCGCCATGCCCGGCAGCAGGGCATTGCCCGTGAAGACCTCGAGCGCGTCGGTCGAGCCGAACCATTCCGGGTCGACGCCGATCTGCCGCCCCGCGGCTGCGCTTTGCCCCACCCAGTAAGGCTCGGGCAGCGGCGTGGGCTGCAGCCGCGTGTGGAAGGCGGATGGCAGCGCGGCGAAGCGTTCGCGCCACTGCAGCCCGGTCTCGGCGGCGACGGTCGGACCGCCTGTGTCGGAAGTGGAATCCATGGTTTCGATTGTCCGGCACTTCGTTATGCGGGCCTGCGGTACGGGCATTCCCCCATCGGGGCGAATGCTGCGCTGCGCAATACTCCCTGCAGTTTTTTGACTGTAGCCACCAAGGAGTTTTCCCGATGCTGGGTTTGATGCAAGACCAACCGTTGCTGATCTCGTCGCTGCTCGAGTTCGCGGACCGCCACCACGGCGATGCGGAGATCGTGTCGCGCAGGGTCGAGGGCGACATCCATCGCTACACCTGGTCCGACGTCGCGGCACGCTCGCGCCAGGTTGCCAATGCGCTCGATGCCAGCGACCTGCTGTTCAGCGACCGGGTCGCCACGCTGGCGTGGAACGGCTATCGGCATCTGGAGCTGTACTACGGCGTGAGCGGGTCCGGTCGCGTCCTGCACACGATCAACCCGCGTCTGCATCCCGACCAGATCGCCTGGATCGCGAACCATGCCGAGGACCAGATCCTCTGCTTCGACCTGAGCTTCCTGCCGCTGGTGCAGGCCGTGCACGCGCGCTGCCCGACGGTGCGGAAATGGATTGCCCTGTGCGAGGCGGACAAGCTGCCGGCCGACAGCGGCGTGCCCAACCTGGTCAGCTACGAAGCGTGGATCGCGCCACACGCCAAGTCCTACGACTGGCCGAGCTTCGACGAAAACTCCGCCTCGAGCATGTGCTACACGAGCGGCACCACCGGCAATCCGAAGGCCGCGCTCTACAGCCATCGTTCGTCCGTCCTGCACGCGTACGCGGCGGCCTTGCCCGACGTGATGTGCCTGTCGGCACGCGATTCGGTGTTGCCGGTCGTGCCGATGTTCCACGTCAACGCATGGGGCATTCCGTACTCGGCCGCGCTCACGGGGTGCAAGCTGGTGTTCCCCGGCCCCGCGATGGATGGCAAGTCGATCTTCGAGCTCATCGAAGCCGAGGGCGTCACCTTCGCGGCCGGCGTGCCGACCGTCTGGCAAATGATGCTCGGGCACATGCAGGCCAACGGCCTGAAGTTCTCGAAACTCAACCGCACCGTGATCGGCGGCTCCGCCTGCCCGCCGGCCATGATCCACGCCTTCCAGGAGTTGTACAACGTCGACGTTCTGCACGCATGGGGCATGACCGAGATGAGCCCGCTCGGCACCCTCTGCACTTTGAAGAACAAGCACCTGAATCTTTCGCGCGAAGAGCAGACTGCAATCCGGTTGAAGCAAGGTCGTGCGATCTTCGGTGTCGACATGAAGATCGTGGACGGCGAGGGCGCAGAACTCCCCTGGGACGGCAAGGCCTACGGCGACCTGCTGGTGAAAGGCCCCTGGATCGTCAAGGAGTATTTCAAGGGCGAGGGCGGGGACCCGCTGATTCCCGATGCGCAGGGCCGCGGGTGGTTCCCGACCGGCGACGTGGCGACGATCGACGAAGACGGCTACCTGCAGATCACCGATCGCAGCAAGGACGTGATCAAGTCCGGCGGCGAATGGATCAGCTCGATCGACATCGAGAACATCGCGGTGGCGCATCCGGCCGTCGCCATGGCGGCCTGCGTCGGCGTCTTCCATCCCAAGTGGGACGAGCGACCGATCGTGGTGGTGGCAAAGAAGCCTGCGGCCGAGGTCACGCGCGAGGAACTGCTGAAGTTCTACGAGGGCAAGACGGCGAAGTGGCAGATTCCCGACGACGTGGTGTTCGTCGAGGCGATCCCGCTGGGCGCGACCGGCAAGATCCTGAAGACGAAATTGCGCGAGCAGCTCAAGGACTACAAGCTGCCCGGACTCTGAGCACCGCAATGGGGCATTGCTACCGCCCGGTAGGAATCCTGTCGCATGGGCGATAGAAACCGCTGATTCGGCCCCCGCCTTACGGGCATTCCCTGAGGGGTGGGTGCGCAAAGGCTTGTAACCTCGCTCGGCCCAGACAGACCAGCCAGATCCAGGAGACACAGATTGAAGTTTTCACTCAAAATCATCGCCGCCACCGTGGTCGCCGCCAGCGCCAGCGGTGCGTTCGCCCAGCAGGGTGAAACCGTCAAGATCGGCTGGCTCGACCCGCTGTCCGGCCTGATGGCCGCCGTCGGTACCAACCAGCTCAAGACCTTCCAGTTCTTCGCCGAAGAGTTCAACAAGAAGAACGCGGCGGGCGTGAAGTTCGAGATCATCGGCATCGACAACAAGCTGAGCCCCCAGGAAACCACGAGCGCGCTGCGCTCGGCGCAGGACCAGGGCGCGAAGTACATCGTTCAGGGCAACGGCTCCGGCCCGGCCCTCGCGATCATCGACGCGGTCGAAAAGAACAACGCGCGCAATCCCGGCAAGGAACTGCTGTACCTCAACTACGCCGCGGTGGACCCCGACCTGACCAACAGCAAATGCAGCTACTGGCAGTACCGCTTCGATGCCGACACCTCGATGAAGATGGAGGCGCTGACCGCCTACATGAAAGAGCAGGCCGACATCAAGAAGGTGTACCTGATCAACCAGAACTACTCGCACGGCCAGCAGGTCTCGAAATTCGCCAAGGAAAATCTGAAGGCCAAGCGGCCGGACGTCCAGGTGGTCGGCGACGACCTGCATCCGCTCGCCCAGGTGCGTGACTTCTCGCCCTACATCGCCAAGATCAAGGCCTCGGGTGCCGACACGGTGATCACCGGCAACTGGGGCTCCGACCTGGCGCTGCTCATCAAGGCAGCCAACGATGCGGGCCTGAACGTCAAGTTCTACACCTACTACGCCGTGACCACCGGCACGCCGACCGCCATGGGTGCGGCCTCCGACGGCAAGGTCTACCAGGTTGCCTACGGCCACTACAACATGGGTGGCCAGATGCAGAAGTACGCCGACGAGTTCAAGAAGAAATTCAACGACGATCTCTACACCCTCGACGTGTACACGGTGTTCCAGGCCCTGACCGAAGCTTTCGTGAAGGCCAAGTCGACCGATCCGGTCAAGGTGGCCGCCGCCATGGAAGGCATGAAGTTCAAGAGCTTCAACGGCGACATCGAACTGCGCAAGGCGGATCACCAGGCGCAGCAGGGCCTCTACATCACCAAGTGGGAGAAAGCCAGCGCGAAGTACCCGTACAGCCCGGAGAACACGGGCTACACGTTGGCGCCGGTCAAGTTCTACGACGCGTACGTGGCCAGCACGCCGACCTCCTGCCAGATGAAGCGGCCCTGAGCCGGAGCCTCCATCGCAGAGGTAAGCAAGGCCCGACCTGAACACTCGGGCCTTTTTTTTGGGGATGTGATCCGGGAGTCCGATGAACGTCGAATTTTTTGTCATCTCGCTGCTCAACGGCGTCAGCTATGGCCTGCTGTTGTTCATGCTGAGTTCGGGCCTCACGCTGATCTTCAGCATGATGGGCGTGCTCAACTTCGCGCACACCAGCTTCTACATGCTGGGCGCCTACATCGCCTACACGCTCTCCGGCGTGGTCGGCTTCTGGCCGGCGCTGGTCATCGCGCCGCTGGTGGTGTTCGTGATGGGTGCGGCCTTCGAGCGCTACAGCCTGCGGCGCGTGCACAAATTCGGCCATGTGCCCGAACTGCTCGTGACCTTCGGCTTGTCCTATCTCATCCTGGAAGTGGTGCAACTGGTCTGGGGCCGCTCGACCGTGCCTTACGGCTTGCCGACACAACTGCAGGGCCCGCTGTTCACGCTCTACGGCACCCAGTTCCCCAAGTCGCGCTCCTTCATCATGCTGGTGGCGCTCCTGATGCTGCTGTCGGTGTGGCTGCTGCTCACGCGCACGCGCATCGGCCTGGTGATCCAGGCGGCGCTGAAGCACCCGGAGATGGTGGAGGCGCTCGGCCACAACGTGCCGCGCGTGTTCATGCTGGTGTTCGGTGGCGGCGCCGCGCTGGCCGGCCTGGCCGGCGTCATCGGCGGCAACACCTACGTGACGGAGCCCGCCATGGCGGCTTCGGTCGGCTCCATCATCTTCGTGGTGGTGGTGGTCGGTGGCATGGGCTCGCTCGCCGGGGCGTTTCTCGCCTCGCTGCTGATCGGCATCGTGCAGACCTTCGCGGTGGCGATGGACCAGTCGATCGCCACCGGTCTGCAGGCCATCGGCGTCGCCGTGACCGACCAGACCTTCGGCTACGAACTGCTGAAGCTCACGATCTCTCAGGTGGCGCCGATCCTGCCGTACCTGCTGCTCGTGCTGATCCTGATTTTCCGGCCGAAGGGCCTTCTCGGCACCCGGGAGGACTGACGCCATGACCACCACATCCAACACCCGGTATTACCGCTTCAAGCCCTGGAACGTCGGGCGCTTCCTGGTCTGGGCGCTGTTCGCCGTGGCGCTGATCGTCGCGCCGATGGTGTTTCGCAGCAGCCTGGCGCTGACCATGCTGTCGCAGATCGGCTACCTCATCATCATCTGCCTGAGCTACAACATGCTGCTGGGGCAGGGCGGGATGCTGAGCTTCGGCCACGCGGTCTACGTCGGCCTCGGGTCGTTCATCGCAATCCACACGATGAACCTCGCGGGCGGCGGCAAGCTGCCGATCCCGCTGGTTCTGATCCCGTTCGTGGGCGGGTTGGGCGGCATGTTCTTCGCGTTCCTGTTCGGGTTCGTGAGCACCAAGAAGTCCGGCACCACGTTCGCCATGATCACGCTGGGCCTGGGCGAACTCGTCGCCTCGATGGCGCTGATGTTCCCGACCTTCTTCGGCGGCGAGGGCGGCGTTACCACCAACCGCGTGTATGGCACGCCTTTGCTGGGGCTGACTTTCGGGCCGCAGATCCAGGTTTACTACCTGATCGCGGTGTACTGCTTCATCTGCACCGCTCTGATGTTCGCCTTCACCGGCACGCCGCTGGGGCGCATGCTGAATGCCGTGCGCGACAACCCCGAGCGCGTCGAATTCGTCGGCTACAACACCCAGAAGGTGCGCTACATCTCGTTCATCATCGCGGGCTTTTTCGCCGGCATCGGTGGCGGGCTGGCGGCAATCAACTTCGAGATCGTCAATGCGGCCGACAGCCTCAGCGGCATCCGTTCCGGCGGCTATCTGCTGTTCACCTTTCTCGGCGGCGCGGTGTTCTTCTTCGGCCCGATCATCGGCGCGCTGCTGCTCGTCTTTGCATCGGTGATGCTCTCGGAGCTCAGCAAGGCCTGGCTGCTCTATCTCGGCCTGGTGTTCCTGCTGATGGTGATGTTCGCACCGGGCGGCGTGGCCAGCCTGATCATGATGAACGTGCGGGTGGCGTTGTTCCACAAGTTCAAGCGGTTCTGGGGCCTGTACGCCGGTCTGTTCGTGGGCGCGGCCATCATGGTCGCGGGTGGCGCGGCCATCGTGGAGATGATCTATCACATTCAGCTCAATGCCGCACTCGGGCCGCAGTTGCGCTTCTTCGGTGTCAACCTGGACACATCGTCCGCGGCGAGCTGGCTGACCTCCGGCGTGCTGTTCCTGGTGGGTCTCGCGATCTTCGAACTGGTGCGACGCCGCTTCGTCAAGGTCTGGGGCCATACGCAGGAAGAAATCGAAGCCGAAATCAAGCGCAGGGAGATGGCATGAGCTATGCACTCGAGTTGAAGGGTTTGCGCAAGAGCTTTGGCAAGACCGACATCATCCGCGGCGTCGACCTGGCCGTGAGCGCGGGCGAACGCATTGCCGTGATCGGTCCCAACGGCGCCGGCAAGTCCACGCTTTTCAATCTCGTCAGCGGCCGGCTCGCACCGAGCAGCGGCGAGGTGTTGCTGAACGGGCAGCGCATCGACGGCAAGCGGCCCTACGAGATCAACCGGCTGGGCTTGTCGCGCAGCTTCCAGATCACCAACATCTTTCCCAAGCTCAGCGTGTTCGAGAACCTGCGCTGCGGCGTGTTGTGGAGCCTCGGCTACAAGTACACGTTCCTGCGTTTTCTGTCGAATCTGGACGATGCGAACGAGCGCACCGAGGAGCTGGTGCGCCAGGTCGGACTGGAGAAGAAGCGCGACGTGCTGGCGGTCAACCTGACCTATGCCGAGCAGCGTGCGCTGGAAATCGGCGTGACCATCGCGGGCGGGGCCGGGGTGATCCTGCTGGACGAGCCGACCGCCGGCATGAGCAAGACCGAGACTGCGCACTTCATCGCGCTCATCAAGCAGGTGACGGTGGGCAAGACATTGCTCACGGTCGAGCACGACATGGGCGTGGTGTTCGGCCTGGCCGACAAGATCGCGGTGGTGGTCTACGGCGAGATCATCGCGTTCGACACACCTGACGCGGTGCGGGCCAACGCCAAGGTCCAGGAGGCCTACCTCGGTTCTTCCGTGGCAGACGCGCAGGCAGGACACTGATCATCATGTTGAAACTTCAAGACATTCACGGCTACTACGGCAAGAGCCACGTGCTGCACGGCGTTTCGTTCGAGGTGGGGCAGGGCGAGATCGTCGCGCTGCTGGGCCGCAACGGCTCGGGCCGTTCGACCACCGCCAAGGCGATCATGGGCCTGGTGCATGCCGAAGGGCAGATCACCTGGAAGGGCCAGGACATCCTGCGCAGGAAGGCCTACGAAATCGCACACCTCGGCATCGGCTACGTGCCCGAGAACCGCGACATCTTTCCCAAGCTCACGGTGTCGCAAAACCTTCTGCTCGGGCAGAAAGGCGCCGGCAAAGGCAGCCGCTGGACCTTCAAGGACATGTACGAGATGTTCCCGCGCCTCAAGGAGCGCGAACACACCGAAGCGGGTGTGCTCTCCGGCGGCGAGCAGCAGATGCTGACGCTGTGCCGCACGCTGATGGGCGACCCCGATCTCATCATCATCGACGAGCCGACCGAGGGCCTCGCACCGAAGATCGTCGAACTGGTGGGACAGTACCTGCAGACGCTCAAGGCCAAGGGCATCTCGGTGCTGCTGATCGAGCAGAAGCTCACCATCGCCATGCACATCTCGGACCGTGCGCTGGTGATGGGCCACGGCAGCATCGTGTTCGACGGCACGCCGGACAGCCTGCGCGCCGACGCGACCACCCGCAAGGAGTGGCTGGAGGTCTGAGCTTCCGCCGTGTTTGTCTCCGCAGCGACTGCTGCAGTTGCCGGGCGGCCGAAAACGCCTAGAATTTCGCAAAAAAGAACACTCGTGCTTTTTGGTGGCGCGCTGCGCTCCCGCACCTGCTCCTTCGTTCATTTTTCTTTTCTTCCCTCATCCAAAGGAACGCAGCATGACGGCTGAATACAAGGTGCTCGGCGATGTCGCCGTGATCACCATGACCAATCCTCCGGTCAACGGTCTCGGTTTCTCCACCCGGATCGGCATCACCGACGGGCTGGCCAAGGCTCTGGCCGACGATGCCGTCAAGTCGATCGTGCTGACCGGCGCCGGCAAGGCTTTCTCGGGTGGCGCCGACATCAAGGAGTTCGGCACGCCCAAGGCGCTCCAGGAGCCGAACCTGCTCAGCGTGATCCTCTCGCTGGAAGCGTCGACGAAGCCGATCGTCGCGGCGATCCATTCGGTCTGCATGGGCGGCGGGCTCGAACTCGCGCTGGGTTGCCATTACCGCGTGGTCGCGCCCGGCACCAGCATCGCGCTGCCCGAAGTCAAGCTGGGTCTCGTGCCCGGTGCCGGCGGTACACAGCGCCTGCCGCGCGTGCTCGGGGTGGAGACAGCCCTCAACATGATCGTCAGCGGCGAACCCGTGAAGAGCGAATTGCTCGCATCGGCCCCAGGCCAGAAACTGTTCGACCAGCTCGTCGCGTCGCCCGAATCGCTGATGGACGAGGCCATTGCCTTCGCGAAGTCGGTGGCCGGCAAGACCGGCGAAGCGCTGCCACTGGTGCGCAACCTGCCGTGCAAGCACCCGCAGGGCGACGCCTACTTCCAGTTCGCGAAGAACATGGTCGGTGGCATGTCGAAGAACTACCCGGCGCCGCTCAAGTGCGTGGACGCCGTGCAGGCCGCCACCACGATGAAGTTCGATGCCGGCATGGCCGAAGAGCGTCGCCTGTTCACCGCGCTGATGTTCACGCCCGAATCGCTGGCGCTGCGCCACCTGTTCATGGCCGAGCGCGCCGCATCGCGCATCCCCGACGTCCCCGAAGACACCCCCAAGCGCGAGATCAGGAGCGTGGGCGTCATCGGCGCCGGCACGATGGGCGGCGGCATCTCGATGAACTTCCTGAATGCCGGCATCCCCGTCAAGAT
>SEGN01000626.1 GCA_004211245.1 Variovorax sp. | reverse complement strand
AACAACTGCGGCAAGTCGCTCGACATCGCCCGCATGGCACGCGACATGATGGGCGGCAACGGCATCAGCGACGAGTTCGGCGTGGCGCGCCATCTGGTCAACCTCGAAGTGGTCAACACCTATGAAGGCACGCACGACATCCATGCGCTGATCCTGGGGCGTGCGATCACCGGCATCGCAGCCTTCGCCAACTGAACATGGCCGCCGCAGCAGCGCTCGACGGCATCAAGGTCCTTGACCTTTCCCGCGTGCTCGCCGGCCCGTGGTGCACGCAGATCCTCGCGGACCTGGGGGCCGACGTGGTCAAGATCGAACGGCCCGGTGTCGGCGACGATACGCGCACCTGGGGGCCGCCGTTCCTGAAGGATGCGAACGGCAACGACACGAACCAGTCCACCTACTTCACCGCCTGCAACCGCAACAAGCGCTCGGTGACGCTCGACATGGCGACGCCCGAAGGGCAGGCGCTGTTGAAGCAGATGGCCGCGCAGAGCGACATCGTGGTGGAGAACTTCAAGACCGGCGGGCTCAGGCAGTACGGCCTCGACCACGAGACACTGCGCGCCGCGAATCCGCGACTCATCTACTGCAGCGTGACCGGCTTCGGCCACGACGGGCCGCACGCTGCGCGCGCGGGCTACGACCTGATGATCCAGGCCACCAGCGGCATGATGAGCATCACCGGCCGGCCCGACGAGGTGCCGGGTGGCGGTCCGTTGCGCGTGGGCGTGGCGCTCACCGACCTCTTCACCGGCGTCTACGCGAGCACCGCGATCCTCGCCGCGCTCGAAGTGCGCCATCGCACGGGCGAGGGCCAGCACATCGACATGGCGCTCCTCGACGTCGGCATGGCGATCCTTGCCAACCAGGCGAGCGCCTTCCTCAACACCGGCGTCGCGCCGCAACGGCAAGGCAACAGCCATCCGAGTCTCGCGCCGTACCAGGACTTCCGCACCGCCGACGGTTCGATGCTGCTGGCCATCGGCAACAACGGCCAGTTCGCGCGCTTCTGCGAAGCGGCCGGGCACCCCGAGTGGGCGAGCGACCCGCGCTATGCGACGAACACCCTGCGCGTGAAGCACCGCGGGGTGCTGATCCCGGACATGGAAGCCGTCACGCGCACGCGCACCACCGCCGAGTGGATCGCGCTGCTCGAAGACAAGGCCGTGCCCTGCGGTCCGATCAACGACATCGCCCAGGCCTTCGACGATGCGCAGGTCAAGGCGCGCGGGCTCGCGGTGAGCTTGCCGCGCGATGCCGGCGACGGCATTGCCGAGATCGTCGGCGTGGC
>SEGN01000173.1 GCA_004211245.1 Variovorax sp. | reverse complement strand
GCCCGAACTGCCGTCGACGAAATGGATGATCGGCCCGGCCGAGATTGCGGCCATGAAGCCGGGCGGCATCCTGATCAATGCCGCGCGTGGCACGGTGGTCGATATCGACGCGCTGACAGGAGGCATCACCAGCGGCAAGCTCTGGGGCGCGGCGATCGACGTTTTTCCGGTCGAGCCCGGCAGCAACAACGAGGAGTTCCAGTCGCCGCTGCGGGGACTGGACAACGTGATCCTGACGCCGCACGTGGGCGGCTCGACGATGGAGGCGCAGGCCAACATCGGCGGCGAAGTGGCCGAAAAGCTGGTGAAGTACAGCGACAACGGCACCTCCGTCTCGTCCGTGAACTTTCCCGAGGTGGCGCTGCCCGCGCATCCGGGCAAGCACCGCCTGCTGCACATCCACCACAACGTGCCCGGCGTGCTGTCGGCCATCAACCAGGTGTTCGCCGACAACCGTATCAACATCGCGTCCCAGTACCTGCAGACCAACGAGAAGGTGGGCTACGTGGTGACCGATGTCGACGCGGCGTATTCGGACATCGCGCTGGAAAAGCTGGCGGAAGTCCCGGGGACCATTCGCAGCCGGGTGCTGTTCTAGCGTGTCGGCGGGCAGCGCGGCCCTGACCTAAAATCACGGTCCCGGCGAAAGGGCGCGCAGCGCCCGACCGGGATCCACCCCCGATGAATGCTCCGACCGCGTTGACCGCGTTGTTGTCGCAGGCCGAAGAGCCCGCGCGACTGCGTGAGATCCCCTACAACTACACCAGCTTCTCCGACCGCGAGATCGTCATCCGCCTGCTGGGTGCGCGCGGTTGGCAACTGCTGGACGTGCTGCGCGGCGAGCGCCGCACCGGCCGCTCGGCCCGCATGCTGTACGAGGTGCTGGGCGACATCTGGGTGGTGCAGCGCAATCCCTACCTGGTCGACGACCTGCTGGACAACCCGCGCCGGCGCGGCCAACTGGTCGACGCCCTGAACCACCGCCTGGCCGAGGTGGGCAAGCGCCGCACGCCCGACGTCGATGCGGAACGCGACCTGCTGGTGGGCGAGCTGGCGGCGTTGGTGTCGCAGGCCATTGCCTCGTTCGACCGGATGTTCCGCGATGTCGCCGCGCTGCGCCGCAAGGCCACGCGCGCATTCCGGCGTCTCACCGCAAAAGACAACATCAAGTTCGACGGGCTGTCGCGCGTGTCGCACGTGACGGATGCGACCGATTGGCGTGTGGAATATCCCTTCGTCGTTCTCTGCCCCGACACCGAGGCCGAGATGGCCGGACTGGTGAAGGGCTGCATCGAGCTTGGGTTGACCATCATCCCGCGCGGCGGCGGCACCGGCTACACGGGCGGTGCGATCCCGTTGACCTGGAACAGCGCCGTCATCAACACCGAAAAGCTCGAGGCGATGACAGAGGTCGAGCTGCGCGAGCTGCCCGGGCTCGAGGCGCCGGTGCCGACCATCTGGAGCGAGGCCGGCGTGGTCACGCAGCGCGTGGCCGATGCGGCCGAGCGCGCGGGCTACGTTTTCGCGGTGGACCCGACCTCGGCCGAAGCGTCCTGTGTGGGCGGCAACGTCGCCATGAATGCCGGTGGCAAGAAGGCGGTGCTCTGGGGCACGGCACTCGACAACCTGGCCTCGTGGCGCATGGTCACGCCCCAGGCCGAATGGCTCGAGGTCACGCGCATCGGCCACAACCTGGGCAAGATCCACGACGCCGAGAGCGCCGTGTTCGAACTCCGGTACTTCGCCGCGGACGGCAAGACGCCATTGCGCAACGAGCGCCTCGAGATCCCGGGAAAGACCTTTCGCAAGGAGGGCCTCGGCAAGGACGTGACCGACAAGTTCCTCTCGGGCTTGCCGGGCATCCAGAAGGAAGGCTGCGACGGCCTCATCACCAGCTGCCGCTGGATCGTTCACAAGATGCCGGCCCACACGCGCACCGTGTGCCTGGAGTTCTTCGGCAACGCGAAGGACGCGGTGCCCAGCATCGTCGAGATCAAGGACTTCATGTTCGCCGAGCAGAAGCGCTCCGGCGTGCTGCTGGCCGGCCTGGAGCACCTGGACGACCGGTATCTCAAGGCGGTCGGCTACGCGACCAAGTCGAAGAAGCACGGCGGCTTGCCGAAGATGGTGCTGTTCGGCGACATTGCCGGCGACGACGCCGACGACGTCGCGCGGGCGACCTCCGAAGTCGTGCGCATCGCCAATTCGCGCAGCGGCGAAGGCTTCATCGCGATCAGCCCCGAGGCGCGCAAGAAGTTCTGGCTCGACCGCAAGCGCACGGCCGCGATCAGCCGCCACACCAACGCCTTCAAGATCAACGAGGACGTGGTGATCCCGCTGCCGCGGATGGCCGAATACACCGACGGCATCGAGCGCATCAACATCGAGCTGTCGCTGCAGAACAAGCTGGCGTTCGCCGATGCGCTCGAGGCCTTCTTCCTGCGCGGCAATCTGCCGCTCGGCAAGACAGACGATGCGAACGACATCCCGTCGGCCGAACTGCTCGAAGACCGGGTGACGCAGGCGCTTGCGCGGGTCCGCGAAGTGCGTGCGCTCTGGGCTGGATGGCTGGATGACGTCGACGCGCTGTTCCCGCGGTTGCAGGACCACTCGCTGCGCGCGAGCTGGAAAACGCAACTGCGCGCGCCACTCGCACAGATCTTCACGGGGGCGGAGTTCGTGCCGATCCTGGACGAGTGCAATGCCATTCACCAGCGCATCCTCAAGGGCCGCGTCTGGGTCGCGCTGCACATGCACGCGGGCGATGGCAACGTGCACACCAACATCCCGGTGAACAGCGACAACTACGAGATGCTGCAGACCGCGCATGCGGCCGTGGTGCGGATCATGGCGCTGGCGCGCTCGCTCGACGGGGTTATCTCGGGCGAGCACGGCATCGGCATCACCAAGCTCGAGTTCCTGAGCGACGAAGAGTTGCAGCCGTTCACCGACTACAAGCAACGCGTCGACCCGGAAGGACGCTTCAACAAGGGCAAGCTGCTGCGCGCGGAGACGGCCTCCCACGGACTGCATGCCGACCTGACGAACGCCTACACCCCCAGCTTCGGGCTCATGGGGCACGAGTCGCTCATCATGCAGCAGAGCGACATCGGCGCCATCGCCGACTCGGTCAAGGACTGCCTGCGCTGCGGCAAATGCAAGCCGGTGTGCGCCACGCACGTGCCACGCGCCAACCTGCTGTACAGCCCGCGCAACAAGATCCTCGCGACCTCGCTGCTGGTCGAGGCCTTCCTCTACGAGGAGCAGACGCGCCGCGGCGTGAGCATCAAGCACTGGGAGGAGTTCGAGGACGTGGCCGACCACTGCACGGTCTGCCACAAGTGCCTGAGCCCCTGCCCGGTGAAGATCGACTTCGGCGACGTGTCGATGAACATGCGCAACCTGCTGCGCAAGATGGGGCAGAAGAGCTTCCGGCCGGGCAACGCGGCAGCGATGTTCTTTTTGAACGCCACCAACCCGTCGACCATCAAGGCGATGCGGGTCGGCATGGTCGACATCGGCTTCAAGGCGCAGCGGCTGGCCAACGACTTCTTCCGCCTGCCGGCAAAGAAGCAGACCGCGGCACCGCCCGCCACACTGGGCCCGGCCCCGCTCAAAGAACAGGTCATCCACTTCATCAACAAGAAGATGCCGGGCGGCCTGCCGAAGAAGACGGCGCGCGCGCTGCTCGACATCGAGGATGCCGACTACGTGCCGATCATCCGCAACCCGAAGTCGACCACGGCGGAGACCGAGGCGGTCTTCTACTTCCCGGGGTGCGGTTCGGAACGGCTGTTCTCGCAGGTGGGTCTCGCCACGCAGGCGATGCTCTGGCATGCGGGCGTACAGACCGTGTTGCCTCCCGGTTATCTGTGCTGCGGCTACCCGCAGCGCGGCAGCGGCCAGTTCGACCGTGCTGAGAAGATGATCACGGACAACCGCGTGCTGTTCCACCGCGTGGCGAACACGCTGAACTACCTGGACATCAAGACCGTGGTGGTGAGTTGCGGCACCTGCTACGACCAGCTGCAGGGCTACCAGTTCGACAAGATCTTCCCCGGTTGCCGGATCATCGACATCCACGAGTACCTGCTCGAAAAGGGCATCACGTTGGGTGACGCTTCGGGCGGCGGCTATCTCTACCACGACCCCTGCCACAGCCCCATGAAGTTGCAGGATCCGATGAAGACGGTGAAGGCGCTGGTGGGCGACAACGTCCTGAAGAACGACCGCTGCTGCGGCGAGTCCGGCACGCTCGGTGTCACGCGGCCCGACATCTCGACGCAGGTCCGCTTCCGGAAAGAAGAAGAGCTCAAGAAGGGCGAAGCCGCGTTGCGCGAATCCGGCGCGGTCGAAGCACGGGGCAACGTCAAGATACTGACCAGTTGCCCGAGCTGCCTGCAAGGCTTGAGCCGCTACGGCAACGACCTGAACAACGGGCTGCTCGAAGCCGACTACATCGTGGTCGAGATGGCCAACCGGATCCTCGGGGACCAATGGCTGCCCGACTATGTGGCCGCAGCCAATCACGGCGGCATCGAGCGCGTGCTCGTCTAGCGACAGACAGGAGTTTTATCCATGGCAGGTTTGCAAGCCGGCGCACCGACGCCCCGATCGATCACCGTTCATGGCGCGTCGCGCGTGCTGGAGGTCGACTTCTCGGATGGCGCCAGCTTTCGCATTCCGTTCGAGCTCATGCGCATCTATTCGCCATCGGCCGAGGTGCAGGGTCACGGGCCGGGCCAGGAGATCCTGCAGACCGGCAAGCGCGACGTGGAACTGCGCGAGCTGGAACCGGTTGGCAACTATGCCGTGAAGCCGGTGTTCAGCGACGGCCACGACACCGGCATTTTTTCGTGGGATCTGCTCTACGAGCTCGGTGCGAAGCAGGAACAGCTCTGGGCCGAGTACCAGGCGCGCCTCGTCGCGGCCGGCGTCGACCGCGATGCGCCGATGCTGGACAAGGGCGGCCACGCCTGCGGTTCGCACTGACGCGGCACCCCTTCCGGACGAATGTCCGCCGAGCCAGCGGGGTCGTCGTCTTGTTATAGGGCCGCACGGCCTAATATCGGGCGCATGAGCACCACGCATTTCGGCTTCGAATCGGTTGATGAATCCGTCAAGGCGCAGCGCGTGCGCGGCGTGTTCGACTCCGTGGCCACCCGCTATGACCTCATGAACGACCTGATGTCGATGGGGTTGCACCGCGCCTGGAAGGCCTACACCGTGATGGTGGCCAACGTCGGCGAAGGCTCGAAGGTGCTCGACATCGCAGGCGGGACCGGAGACCTCGCGCTCGCCTTCGCGAAGAAGGTCGGCGCCAGCGGCGAAGTGGTGCACACCGACATCAACGAAGCCATGCTGCGAACCGGACGCGACCGGCTGCTCGATGCCGGCGTGGCGCTGCCGACCCTGGTGTGCGATGCCGAGAAGCTGCCTTTTCCCGACAACCACTTCGACGTGGTCACCGTGGCCTTCGGCCTGCGCAACATGACGCACAAGGACGTGGCGCTGAAGGAAATGAATCGCGTGCTCAAGCCGCGCGGCAAGCTGCTCGTGCTCGAGTTCTCGAAAGTTGCGAAGCCGCTGGCGAAGGCTTACGACTGGTATTCGTTCAGCGTGTTGCCGCGACTGGGCAAGCTGGTCGCCGGCGACGACGCCAGCTACCGCTACCTGGCCGAATCGATCCGCATGCATCCCGGGCAGGACGAACTCAAGTCCCTCATGAAAGAGGGTGGATTCGGTCATGTGGACTATCACAACATGACGGGCGGCGTGGTCGCCCTGCATGTTGGAATCAAGTGTTGAAAGCAGCGCCGATCCCGGCGATCAGAGGAGACCTCATGAAGAAACTTGGATCTTTCTTGCTGGTGTGCGCGATGGCGCTGGTCAGCGTTCAGGCCGATGCCGCCCGCATGGGTGGCGGCAAGTCGATGGGTCGTCAGTCGAACAACGTCACGCAGCGTGAAGCGGCGTCTCCGGCGCCCGGCGCGCCGGCCCAGAACGCCAACGCGGCTGCGGCACGGCCGGGCGCCGCGGCGCCCGCTGCGGCCGCGCCGAAGCGGCCGTGGGGCGCGATGCTCGGTGGCCTGGCCGCAGGCCTCGGCCTGGCTTGGCTGGCACATTCGCTCGGCCTCGGCGCAGCGTTCGGCAACATCCTGCTGATCGGCTTGCTGGTGCTCGCGGCTGTCGTGATCTGGCGCGTCATCGCTTCGCGCTCGAAGCCTGCGGG
>SEGN01000172.1 GCA_004211245.1 Variovorax sp. | reverse complement strand
CGAGGCGCTGCGCGAGATGTCGATCAACAGCTGCGGCTGCGCCAGCCGCATGTTCAGCACGGCCATCAGCGACTGGCCGCCGGCGAGGATGCGCGCGTCCTCGCCATGCCGGTGCAGCAGCGCACGCGCTTCCTCGGCGCTGTCGGCGCGCACGTAGTCGAAGGCGGCCGGCTTCATGCACGGACTCCCAGGCGCTGGAGCAGCCGGCGCCACCACGGCCGCTGCGCCGTGGCACCCGCGGCCTGCCGGCCCAGCGACTCAAACAGCTGCGCGACGATGATGCGCGCGGCGCCCTCCAGCATGCGGCTGCCCACCATGGCCACCTTGCCGCCCACCTGCGCGCGGTAGTCGTACCGCAATGTCGTGCCGGCGCTCGTGGCTTCGAGCGTGACGACACCGTCGCCGCCGCCGGTGCCCAGGCTCGAGCGGCCGACACCGGCCAGGCGCAGGCGCCGCGGGGCATCGATCTCCGACAGTTCGATGCTCGCCGCGTAACGCGCCTTCACCAGGCCGACGCCGACCGTCACGTCGGCGCGATAGCGGTTCGGCCCGTCGGCCACGAGTGCATGGCAACCGGGAATGACGCGGGCCAGCGCAACCGGGTCCAGCAGCACCGCGAACACCTGCGCGGGCGTGGCTGCGATCTCGACCTCGCCCTGCGCCTGGAGCGACAAGCCTTCGCCCGCCGGCAGCGCAGACGCGGCGGCCGGGCGAGGGCCGCCCCGCGGCGGCGGATCGGGTGTTTCCAGCAGGGCCAGCACGCGGCTTGGCGTGAGCGGCAGCCGCACGTCGTCGATGTCGCGGTGCGGGCGCAGCGCATCGGAGAACGCGTTGGCGATGCAGACCGGCGTGCTCATGTTGTTGCCCTCGCCGAGGCCCTTGGCGCCGAGCGGCGTGAACGGTGGTAGCGGTCGACGCGCACGGCGCCGGTGTCGGGGTCGACCTCCAGCCCGCACACGTCGAAGACGAAGCCATAGGCGGCCGAGGTGTTGACGCGGTCCTGCGCGTCGGGTGCGCCGAGGGTCTCGGGCGTCCAGAACGCGGTTTCGCGCAGGCCCGGCTCCATGCCGGCGGGTAGCAACGCCGGTGCCCAGTGCGGGCTCGCGGCCAGGCGCGTGAAGGCCTGTCGCTTCGCGGGATCGACGAGGCTGAAGATCTGGCCCTCGGCAAAGCCGATGTCGGTCGGCTCGCAGCCGAACTGCGCGGCCGCGATGCGGCCCAGTTTGTCGCGCAACCTGATTGCGGCGAGGTGCACCGTGCCGGCGACGGCACCGGCGAAGCGGCTCGAGTAGTTGCCGGCGGCCACCGACCACGCATCCTTGGCCGTGTCGAACTCGACGTTGACGACCACTTCCGACGGGTGCAGGCCGAGGGCGTCTGCCACCACCTGTGCGCAGACGGTCATGTGGCCCTGCCCGGCCGGCGCCGAGGCGATGGTGACGTTGATGCCACCCAGCAGGTCGATCGCGACCGTGGCGCTGGCGATGGCACCGTTCTTCGGCCCGGCCTTGGCGCGTTGCGCGGGCGTCAGCACCGTGCTGATGTAGCCCATGTTGGACACCGACGGCTCGACGATCGCGGCCATGCCGATGCCGTAGAGCTTGCCGGCCGCACGCGCTTCGGCCTGGCGTCGGCGCAGGGCCTGGCCTTCGGCTGCCGCCAGCGCCATGTCCATGAGTCGCGCGTAGTCGCCCGAGTCGAGCACGGCGCCGGCCGCGGCGCGGTACGGGAACCGATCGGCGCGCACGAAGTTGCGGCGGCGCAGTTCGGCAGGGTCCAGGGCCAGCTCAACCGCAATGCGGTCGATCAGCCGTTCGAGCGCATAGAACACCTGCGGCCCGCCGAAGCCCCGTACCAGGCCGGTCGGCGTCTTGTTGGTGACGACCACACGGTTGCGCACGGCGACATGCGCGATGTCGTAGGGCCCGGTCAGCGCGCCGTGCATGCGGTAGAACGTGGCCGGCTCCGGCGCGCGCAGGTAGGCGCCGACGTCCTCGGCCTGGTCCCAGTCGAGCGCGAGGATGCGGCCCTCGCCGGTCACCGCGGCGGCGATCGTGGTGGTGCGCGCGGTAGCGGACGTGGCGGCGCTCAGGTGTTCGAGCCGGTCTTCCACCCACTTCACCGGCGCACCGGCCTTGCGCGAGGCCAGGCACATCAGCACGACATAGGGGAACACCGCCTGCTTGACGCCGAAGCTGCCACCCGAGTCGCGCGGAATGCGGTGGCGCAGCTTGTTGCCTGGCACCTTCAGCGCCATCGCCATCACCGCGTGCAAGGAGAACGGGCCCATGAAGTTGGACAGCACGTCGTAACCCTCGTCGCCGCTCAGATGCTCGGCGACGACCACGCCGCATTCGATCGGCGAGCAGCTGTTGCGCGGAAAGTGCACCGTGGTCTGCACGCGGCGTGCGGTCGCGAACGTGGCCTCGGGGTCGCCGTAGCGAAAGCTGCGGTCGGACACGATGTTGCTGCCGACCGCCTCGTGCAGCAGCGGCGCGTCGGCCTGCAGCGCGTGCGCGATCTCGACGACCACCGGCAGCGGCTCGTAGTCGACGGCGACCAGGTCCAGCGCGTCCTCGGCGATGTAGCGGTCTTCCGCCACCACCACGGCCACCGGCTCGCCGACATGGCGCACGCGGTCGACGGCCAGCGCCCAGTGCTGCATCGGCTGCTTGACGCCGACGACGAAAGGCTGCGCCCAGCGCTGCACGTCGGCCCCGGTCAGCACGGCCCGCACCCCTTTCAGGGCGAGCGCGGCATCGACGCGGACGGCGGTCAGGCGAGCATGGGCATGCGGGGAGCGCAGCACGGCGGCGTGCAGGGTGCCGGGCTTCGTGCCCAGATCGTCCGCGAAGGAACCGCGGCCGCTCAGCAGCGCGCTGTCTTCGAGGCGTTCCATGCGCTGGCCCACGAAGCCGCCGGCGCGTTGCTGCGTGGCGGCCGCGAGCTGAGGCTCTGCGTGCATTTGTCTCCTGGACCCTGGACGGGCTGTTTTGGTAGGCAGCCCAGTCTCGCGACGGATGCAGGTCCAGCGTGAACGCAATCGTCTGGCGATCGTCCCGATCGTCTGGCGACTGACCAAAAAGTCTGGTGACTTCGCTTGCGGCAGGTTCCGGCGCGCCGCGAAGGCGGCCGGTTCAGATCAGGTCTGCAGTGGAGGCGGACCCCGCCGGGGGCTCGAACAGATTGACCACGCGGCGGTAGTCGCCCGGCGTGATGCCGAGGTGCGCGCGGAAGAAGCGGGAGAAGTGGCCCGGCGCGGAGAAGCCCAGGTCGTATGCCACGTCGCCCACCGGATCGCTGCTCTGCGTCAGGCGCTGCACCGCGGCCTCGAAGCGCAGCACGTTGGCGTAGACCAGCGGTGTGACCTGCGTGTCGCGCTGGAACAGGGTGAAAAAGTGCGCGCGCGACAGCCCGGTCTGCGCTGCCAGGTCGTCCACGTCCAGTTCGTGCGCGACGTCCTGCTTCATCAGGCCGATCGCCCGACGCACGCGCGGGTCCATCGCGACCGGCGGCTTGGCCTTCAACAGGCCGGCCAGGTCGCGCCAGCCCGAATAGCTCTCGACCACGGCGATGATGAGGTTGAACAGCAGGGCTTCGAGCCGGCCGGGCGAGACCTCGTCGGCCCACCAGAGTTCGAGCACGAACTCCTCGGTGATCTTGCGCGTGGCGGCGGTGAGGCGCACGCAGGGCTGCGGGAAGAAGCGCGGGTGGCCCGACAGCGCCAGCGATCGCTGGATCTCGGCCAGCCAGGCGGGCTCGATGTAGAGCGCAAGGATCAGGGTGCGCTCATCGGGCCGTGCATCGTGCTCGTAGGCATGGTGCTCCCAGGCATTGACGAGCACCGCCGTGTCGTCGGTCAGCGGTGCGCGCACGCCGCGCACGCTGAAGGCACTGTCGCTGCCGCCCGCCTTGATCAGGATGTGGCAGTGGTGATGCGCGTGGCCCACCAGCGGCGCGCTCATGTCCAGCAGCGCCACGCGGCCGAAACGGCCCTGGAAGATCTTGACGGCGGAAGACAAGGCGCATTCCCTGTCGATGTGGCCTGCTACGCCGTGACCGGCGCGCGGCTGCGAATGCCGAGCCGCGCCGGCGAGACGTACTGCGCGCGGTAGACCTCGAACGGCATGGTGTCGGCCGCCTCGATCGCCTTCTGCGCCTCGATCGAGTCCTGCGTCATCTGCTCGAAGTGCGCGAGCTGATGCGGCTCGAGCGGCTGGCCCAGCAAGGTCTGGCGTGTTTGCTCCGACTGGGCGCGCACGAACCCGGTGAAGGAGTTGCCATGGTCACGGGCCATTGCCGCGAGCACGCGCGCCGACGGCAGGCTGTCGGCATCGGCCAGCGCCGCGGCCGCCGCGCGCACCGCCTGCGCATAGTCGTCCCCGCCATGGGCGGCATCGAGCGCCGCCGCGATCGGGCCGCACTGTTCGACCAGTTCGCGGCCCCAGTCGACCAGGCCGGTTTCGCGGCCGCCCCGCTGCAGTTGCAAGCCCGGCTCGCGCCCGCGTGCCGCGGTCAGGTGCTGGTTGTGGGCGAGCTCCGCGATCTCCTGCGGCGTGTCGTTCGGGCTGTCGCTCAGCAGGCAATGCAGCAGGAACACATCGATGAAGCGCATGGTCTGCGCCGTGATGCCGACCGTCTCGAACGGGTCGAGGTCCATCAGCCGGACCTCGACATATTCGACGCCGCGCTCGCGCAAGGCATGCAGGGGCCGCTCGCCCGAGAAGATCACGCGCTTGGGCCGGATGGTGCCGTAGAACTCGTTCTCGATCTGCAACAGGCTGGTGGCGAGCTGGTTGTAGTCGCCCCCGAGGTTCTGGATGCCGATGGCCTCGTAGGCCGGCCAGGGCCGCGTGAGCGCGTCCTGCAGCGAGGCGCCATAGCCGTCCAGGCTGTTGTAGCTCACGGCGAGCGACGCCTGTGCCTCGCTCTGGTAGCCGAGCCGACCCATGCGCAGCGAAGTGCCGTGCGGCATGTACATCGTGCCGCCGTCGCCGAGCGGCTGCAATTCATGCGGCCGGCCCGCCACGAACGTGGAGCACAACGCCGGCGAGGCACCGAACAGGTACAGCAGGAGAAACGCGTGGCGTCGGAAGTTGCGGATCAGCCCGAAGTACTGCTCGCTCGACACCTCGGGCAGCGACCAGTTGTAGTGAATGCCCGATATCGTCTGCATGCGCCGGCCGTAACGATGACTCAGGCCCATGCGATACACGCTCTTGGCGCGGCCGACGTTCGACGAACCGTAGCGCCCGATCGGGATGGTCTCGTCCGGTGGCAGACCGCAGGGCATGCTCGAGACCCAGAGCCGCTCGTCGCCGGCCTCGGCCAGCACACGGTAGGTGAACTGGTGCACCTGCAACAGCTCCTCGAGCGCAGCTTCGGGGCTGGCATGCACGCCCGTGATGAGTTCGACCTGCGACTCGCTGAAGTCGGTGGTGATGTTCGGATGGGTGAGCGCGGAGCCGAGGGCAGCCGGGTGCGGCGTGAGCGCAAGCTTGCCGTCGGGCTGGGCCCGCAGACTCTCCTTCTCGATCCCGCGCCGGATTCCCTTCAGCCGCGCGGGCGAGAGCGCGTTCAGCCGCTCCGTCAGTTTGCTCATGTCGTTGTGCCCATCTCGTTCTTTTGTGGGGCTGGAAGTTAGCACGGGCGGGCAATACCCGCTGGAGGGGGTTTTTTTCGCCCGGCGGGGCTAAAGTGGCCCGCATGACACCGAACCGCTCCCGCAGCCCCGCTGCCGACCGCAATCGCGAACCGATCCTGGCGGTGTTGCAGCGCCTGCTGCCGCCGCAGGCCGGCGTGCTGGAAATCGCCAGCGGGACCGGCCAGCACGCGGCCCACTTCGGGGCCGCGATGCCCGGCTGGGACTGGCAGCCGACCGACGCCGATGCGGGCGCCCTGCCCGACATCGATGCGTGGTGTGCCGGACTCCCCAACGTGCGGCCCGCGCTGGCGCTCGACGTGCTGTCGATGCCCTGGCCCGCGACACGGCGATGCGATGCGGTGTTCTGCGCCAACATGCTGCACATCTCCCCGTGGCCGACCTGCGCGGCCCTGGTGCAGGGGGCGGCATCGGTGCTCGCGCCGTCCGGCCTGCTTGTCACCTATGGGCCTTACCTTCAGGACGGCGTCGCCACGTCGCCCGGCAACCTGGCCTTCGACGCCAGCCTGCGCCAGCGCAACGCCGCCTGGGGCATCCGCCGCGTCGAGGACGTGAGCGTCGAAGCCGTGCGTGCCGGCCTGCAGTTGCAGGAAACCGTGGCGATGCCCGCGAACAACCTGATGCTGGTGTTCGCGCGGACAGGCTGATTCAGGCGAGCACGCGCCGCAGCCAGTCGCCGAGATCGGCGATCTCCTCGAGGCACACCGAATGCTCCATCGGGTAGCTGTGCCATTCCACCGAGTAGCCGAGCGCGGCGAGTGCATCGCGCGCCGCGATGGCACGCGCCACCACCACCACGCCGTCGCGAGTGCCGTGGCCCATGAAGATCGGTACGTCGCGGTTGGCCTCGCTGCGCTCGGCCGCGGTGCTGGCAGCCAGCGGCAGGTAGCCCGACAGCGCGACGATGCCGGCCAGCCGCTCGGCATGGCGCAAACCGGTCAGCAGCGCCATCGCGCAGCCCTGCGAGAAGCCGGCGATCACGATGCGGTCCGATGCGATGCCGCGCGCCTTCTCGTGTGCGATGAGCCCTTCGATCGCGGCCATCGAGCGCCGCAGCCCGGCCTCGTCCTCGCGCTTGACCAGGTCGGCGCCATAGATGTCGTACCAGGCCGGCATCGGGTAGCCGTTGTTGACCGTGACCGGCATGACCGGCGCGTTGGGAAAGACGAAGCGCACCGGGCCGACGGCGCCGAGGTCGAGCTCGCTGCAGATCGGCACGAAGTCGTTGCCGTCGGCGCCGAGGCCATGCATGAGGATCACCGACGCGGTGGGGTTCGGGCCGGTTTCGATTTCGATGGGAGCGAGGGACATGCCCCGATTCTGCCTGCTTCCCTCCATAGATCGGCGCCTGCCTGGCCCACGCAGCGCCCTGCGCCGATATCAACTGACTCAGCCGTTGGCGGGTGCGGGGTAGTAGGCCTTGCCCGCGATGTCGACACCGTCCTGCTCGATCTCGACCTCCAGGTTCTCGAGCAC
>SEGN01000625.1 GCA_004211245.1 Variovorax sp. | reverse complement strand
TCGCCCTTGCCGCTCACGGTGGTGTAGTTCTTCTTGCCGAGCACGCCCCGCTGCAGCGCGAACACGGCCAGCGCGAAGATCGTGAGGATCCAGGCCAGCGAGGCGGCGCGCCCCTGGTCGTACTGCGCGCCGACGATCGCGAAGAAGATGTCGGTCGACAGCACCGAGAACTGCCCGCCCACCACGACCGGATTGCCGAAGTCGGCAATGCTTTCGATGAACCCGACCAGGAAGGCGTTGGCCAGGCCCGGCTTCATGAGTGGCAAGGTGATCGTGAAGAAGGTCCGGCGCCGGTCGGCCCGCAGCATCTGCGCGGCCTCCTCGAGGCTCGGCGCGATGCCCTGCACCACGCCGCGCATGATCATGAAGGCGATCGGCGTGAAGGCGAACAACTGCGCCACCAGCACGCCCGGCATGCCGTAGAACCAGCGCGTCGGCTCGATGCCGAACCACGCCTCCAGCGCCTGGTTGACGATGCCGGCGCGGCCGAACAGCAGGATCAGGCCAAGCCCGACCACGAACGGCGGCGTGATGATCGGCAGCAGCGCCAGCACCCGCAGTGGCCCCTGCCAGCGCTTGCCGCCGCGCTCGGCCATCAGCGCCATGAGGGTGCCGAGGAAGGTGGTGCCGGCCGCCGTGAGCAGCGCCAGCGCAAGCGTGTTCCATGCGACGCCGCAGCGAACGCCGCCGGACAGGCAGCCCAAACCCCAGATGCGCTCGGTGAAAACGCGAGCGACGAAGGCGGTGATCGACCATTGCCCGTCTTCGTTGAAGAAGGCGCCTGCCAGTGCCTTGCTGACCGGGTAGGCGATGAACAGCGCCATCATCACGCCGCAGCCGACGACCGCGCCCGAGACGAACAGGTCGCCCTTGAAGAAGCCCAGGCGCGCCAGCCCGAAGGCAGTGAGCAGCACCAGCGCCGTGATGACGATGAAGCCGCCGGCGCCGATGCCGAACTGGTTGATGGCCAGTTCACCGAACGCGTTGTTCAGCGCGCCATAGCTCCAGCCCCGCGCACCGATCGCGAAGCCGCTCGTGGCCAGCCCGAGCGCGCCGACCAGGCCGCCAGCCAGCAGCCAGCGTCCCTGCACGCGCCCGGCCGGCATCGCGGCGCCGACGGCGCACAGCGCAAGCCCGGCCAGACCGATGAAGAGCCAGCTGCGGCCCTGCGTGGCCGCCTGCATGATGCCGTTGGCGCCTTCGGCCGAACCGAACACCTGCGGGATCGCCTGGTACCAGCTCGTGTCCTGGATCGCATACCAGGGCAACGCGACGTAGGCCACGACACCGATCG
>SEGN01000624.1 GCA_004211245.1 Variovorax sp. | reverse complement strand
GCGCAATCTGGCGCGCGATGTTGGCGCCGGTCGCGCCTTCGGGCGTGGCGCAGCCCATGATCACGTCATCGACCGTTGCCGGGTCGATGCCGGCGCGCTGCACGGCGTGCTGGACCGCATGGCCGCCGAGCGTGGCGCCGTGGGTCATGTTGAAGGCGCCTTTCCAGCTCTTGGCAAGCGGGGTGCGGGCGGTGGAGACGATGACGGCGCTGGTCATGGGCAAGTCCTTTGATGGAAGAAGATGGTGAACGGTTTACTGGGGCTGCGCGGTGTTGCGCAGCAGCTGGTGATAGAACTGGATCATCTCGGCGTAGTTGGAGATGGCCACACGCTCGTTGGTGCCATGGAAGCGGGCCAGGTCCTCGCCTTTTACGCGGAACGGCGAGAAGCGGTAGACCGAATCGCTCAGGCCGCTGAAGTGGCGCGAATCGGTCGCGGCGGTCATGAGGCCCGGCGCCACCACGGCATCGGTGAACACCTCGCGCACGGCCTTCTGCACCGCGAGGTAGCCCGCGCTGTCGGTCGGCGATACGGGCGACGGTTCGGAGTTGCCCGGGTAGGCCTTGATCTGGATCGCGTCGTTGCCGAGCGCGCGGCGCAGGTGCGCCTCGACGCTGGCGAGCGTGTCGCCCGGCAGCACGCGGAAATTGACAGCCGCTTCGGCGCGGCCCGGCAACACGTTGTCCTTGTTGCCGGCGCGCACGATCGTCAGCGCAGTGGTCGTGCGCAGCATGGCATTGCTGCTCGGGCTCTTCTCGAGCTGGCCGGTGACCAACGGGCCCGTGAGCCACAGGTTCGACAGCATCACGCGGTTCACGCCGCTCATCTCGGGCGCCAGCGTGCCGAACATCTGGCCGGCCACCCCCTTGATGCCGCCAGGCATCGGCGTCGCTTCGAGACGCGCGAGCGCGGCGCTCATGAGCCCGATCGCACTGTGCGTCGGCGGCATCGACGAATGACCAGGCGCGGTGTCGAGCGACAGGAAGAAGGTCGCGTAGCCCTTCTCGGCCAGGCCGATCAGCGCAGCAGGCTTAGAGAGGCCCGGCAGCACAGGTAGATCGTTTGCCGCGGCTTGAAGCCACTGCCGATCAGCAACTCGACGGCCTCCATCTGTGCGAACAGATTGCCCTTGTTGTCGAGGGTGCCGCGGCCCCAGATGTGGCCGTCCCTAATCTCCCCGGCAAACGGATCGACGGACCACGCCTTTTCGGTGCCGGGCGCGATGGGCACCATGTCCTGGTGCGCCATCAGCGCGATCGGCTTGGCCGCGGGATCGGAGCCCGCCCACGTGTAAAGCAGTGCTTTCTGACCCACCACTTCCCGCTTGAGCGTGGCGTGGACCTTGGGAAACTGCTGCGCGAGATAGGCGTGCAGCTTGTCGAACTCCGCATTGTTGCCTGCGATGTCGTCCAGGCTGGACACCGTGCGAAAGGGAATCGCGCCAGCCAGCCGCTTTGCGGCCGCGTCGACGTCGAGTGAAAGCTTGGGCGCCGCCGGCACCGCGAGTTGCCGCGATGGGGTGCGCGCGGTGTTGACCGCGACCGCCGCCACCAGTGCCAGAAGCACCAGCAGCAGCCCGAGCAAAACACGTTTGATCATGGTCGCGGTCGGGCGCTTGCTCAGCTGAAGCTCTTGCCTTCCGCCACCAGCTTCTGGATCAGCGGTGCCGGTTGCCAGAACTGCGCGTCGTCGCGCGGGTTCTTCGCGAAGCGCTTCATCGACTCGGCCACGTTGTACAGGCCCACCTGGCTGGC